>NZ_JBQKJR010000021.1:0-49280 GCF_052117165.1 Agathobaculum sp. LCP25S3_E8 | reverse complement strand
CTACATCCCGATCCATTTTTCCTCGTTCCAGCATTGCTCTCACCACCTATTCCTATTTTACCGCGCTCAAACGAAAAAGCCCAGCTTTTGCTGGACTTTTTCGACAGACTGGCAGGATTCGGTATCGTAAGAATACAGCGTTTGCGTGCCGGTATACATCTGGGCAACCTCCGCCATGGTCTTACCCAGCAGTTCATCATAAACGATGTCCCCGCTGCGGAAATTGCCGGCATAAATCGCGTTTCCACTGGCATTGAACAGCTTACCCGCACCAGCCCGTTTTCCCTGGGAATATTCTCCTTCATATTCCAGAACACCGCTTGCGCGATACTCCTTGCCTGTGCCGCTGTACTCGTTATCCACAAAAGTGCCGACATATCGTACACCTTCACCGGGATAGTACAGTGTTCCTGTGCCATTGTATTTGCTGCCGGAAAACGCACCTTCATACACCAAATCGTTGTTTGCGTTATACAATGCACCCTGCCCCTCGGCCACGCCCTTTTTCACATCACCGATATAGGCAACATAACCGTCGTGCGCGGTCACGCGCGCCCGGCCGCTGTAAAATTTCAACACGATGGAATTATAGCGGTAGGTAGGGTCCCCGCCTCCGTCCTTGGCAATCCAGCCCGAACCGATTTGCCAAAGGATCAACAAGCACACAACACTCAGCGCAACCACAATCGCGTAAGCCAGTCGCTTGCTGACCAGCCAGCGAAACATCGGATAGTAATCCCGTTTATCTCTGGGCCGAACATCAAACAGCTTGCTGAAAAATTGGCGCAGTTTGGAGATAACCTTGGTCTGCCAGAACGAAAGGGTGAACACCAGCCGAATTTTGTTCCATAGGCTGGTAGCCTTGGCCCGAAGCGCGGAAAACAGCGTATCAAATATTCGTTTCAACGAGTTTCGGGCCTCCTTTCAGGGTTGGTTAATGCGAAATGCCAAACAGGTCATAGTGGGCTTCCTCTCCCGCACCTGCATTGAAATAATGCTCACAGGCAAACAGATACCAGCGCGCCACACCATCCGCCGGCGACAGCCGCAGGATAGCAAGGAAGAGGTTTCTTGCCAGATAAAAATCATTTTGATAGAAGCAGCGGATGGCTTCCTGCATGCGGGCATCATACTGTTCCCGCTTGGTGCGCTCCATCTCGCCGTAGCAGTCGAGCATCTCATAGAGCTTGTACATCGTCTTTCCATCCGCGGTGGAGAAAAAGCCGATATAGCGCGTGCTGAAATGCTCACTGAGCGTTTGCAGAAAAGCGTCCGTTACCACAAGGCGACAACCGGTTTCCGCCAGCTGCGTCAGTTTGCTGCTGAAAAAGCTGACCTCAGAGGAAGCAAGATACGGAAATGCCTCATCCTCCGTCCCTGCAATGCCATACAGGAAATGCGCTTTATGCAGCAGCGCAAAGCAATTTGTATTACCACTGCCATTGTCGCCCAACAAATTAAGCAGCGCCCGCACGCCTTGGTCGGGCGATTGCTTGAACATCACCCGTACTGCGGAAAGGTCAAATCCGCCGGTCAGCAGCACACCGCCCCGCGGACGAATGCTTTGGCTGAGGTCCAAAAAGCAGCGGTTAACATAATCCATGAAATCGCGGTCGCTCAGCGAAGCGCGCATGCGCTCACTGTCCCCAAAAGCAATCAGGCCGAGTGAACCATCCGCTGCGACCAGATCACCGCAGTTGACTTCGGTCACCGTGCCCCGCTCAAGCAGCTGCTCCATGCTGTGCGGCACAAAACGCCGACAGGACTCGAGCGTTGCATTCAGCTCATAATCGCGAATCGCCATGCCGATCGACAGCTCCTTGAGCGACTGCCAGAGACGGCCCAGTTCATCGTCCGCGCAGGTCACCTCATCCAGATTGGTATCTCCCATCGCCAAGCGGTCCATCTGTGCAGCCAGCGGCACCAGTGGCCGCAGATACCGGCGGATGAGCATCGCCAGCACCACAGCAAACACTACATAAATGACCAATGCCAGCAGCAGAAACAGCCCCAGACCGCCATTATCCAACAGGGACTTTTCCGTCCCACTGACTGCCACCACCAGTATGGACACCATCTGCCCGGCCTGACGCACCGGCACGGCACACAGGCTGGTGCGATGACCGTCCAGCGTAGTGCTCCCGCTGGTCAGATAGCCGTGCTCATTCGTCTGCATCACGCACTGCATCAGGTCCGCATTTGCGGTCAGGCCGTCACGCGACAAATATACCGGTGTTTGTGCGCCATCCTGTATGGCATACACCGCATAAGCCACCATCAGGTCGGCTTCTTCCATTCCATCGAGCGTTGTCTGCCCGTCTGTTTCCTCGGAAACGTTGCTATATGACAGCGTAGAGGCCAGGTTCTGCGCATACCACTGCGCGGTCTGCTCCGTACTGCCTTGCTTGCTTTGCCAAATCGAACCACAAGCTACCAGCACCAGCGCCGCAAAAAACAACGCCGATATGCCAACGACCGCTGCTGTCATGCGGCTGCGCAAGCGATGTCCTGCCACAAAATGCAGCACGCCAAGCACCAGCAGCACCAGTACGAACACCGCGACCGCCGTCATCAAAACCGCAGGCCACCGCAGTTCCAGCCGAACGTCCAGCGGCACTTGCAGTCGTTCAACCAACCGAACATCCTCGCCCTCCGTGCGGGCCAAGGCGGTTTTCCCATCCTCGGTATAAACGCGCAGCGCCAGTAAATTAGAAGTTGCCGCGCCCGAAAGCACGGTTTCGTCGATTTCACGCGCCCGCAGCCGGTTGGAGGTGCCGGTCAAAAATACGCCGGGCTGCGCGCCGCGCGCCCACAGATACCCATTGGAAGCGCACAGGCCGCTCAGCGGCGTATCGCCCTCCTCCAGCACAACGGTTTCCAGCGTCTGCCCCACCGTATAAACCAGCGTACCATCCGACAGCAGCGCGCACAGCGTGCTGCCGCCGCCATGCACTGCGGTGACAACGTTTTTTCCCTCCGGCGCATTGGCTTCGGTGACGGAAAGCAGCTCTCCGTCCTCCTCTTCCAGATTCAAGCGATACAGCTCTATCGTGTCAATCCGCACACCTGCGCGGCTCGCTTCTCCCACACCGGCCAGATAAACCATGCGGTCGGACACCGACAGGCCCGTCACATCCAAATTATCCACTCGGTCCGTGCACAGTACTGCGGTCTCTCCGCTTGCCATATCCAGACGGACCAGTTCCCAACCGTCAAACGACGCCAGTCGTGTATTGCCGAACCGACGGATGAAGAACACCTGCCCATCCGATACCGCCAGCGGCCCGATTGCCGTCGCGCGGTCCTGCGCACGGCTGTCTTCCTGGTAAGCATATTGCACACGACCGTTGCTGTCCGCTGCGATGATGCGGGAATGGCTGTCATCGTTTGCCGTCATGTACACGCTGCCGTCCGCATCAAAGGCCATATCCTGCGTCATTTCATCCAGCGGAAGCAAATCCACCGGCAAAAACAGCGCACACAGGCATGACAGCAGCAAAAGCAGCCCAATCCCCAGCCACTTTTTTCTCATCGCAGTTTCTCCCCTCTGTTCCGCCAGCAGGCGGGTGATTTAGGCTCCTCCGTCCAGCCGCTCGGTTCCCACCACATCCATCGAATGCTCAAACAGTCGGAACAGCGGCACATCGCCGAGAATCAATTGGCACAACAGCACCAGCACCGTTAGAATGACAATCACAACCGACACGCGCAGCAGCCATCGGAACCATCTATCCTTATTCCGCAGCCACATGCCCTGCAAGCGCTTGCGCAAAGACGGCTTGCGTTCGGGCACCAGTGTCAGTCGGATGTCCCGATACAACTCCGCCAAACTCTGGTAGGATGACTTCTCCAGCTTCATGTGCAGCAGCTTCATGCTTTTGAGCTTCTTATTATCCGGCTCCAGTGCCAATATAGCCGTCACACAAAGGTCTGTGCATACACCCTCATCATCTGCCGGATTGAGCGGTGCCAAATCCACCTCATAAGTGAAATATACCGACCCATCTGCGGCAATGTTTACGCAATCCTGTTCCAACAGCAGGGCCAGCACGGCAAACGGCATCGGACTTGACAGACACGCCATGACCAAATCGATGCCGATTTGCTCACGCTGCTGCACACTGACCGCCTGACCGGGTGCAAAACGCCGAAGCGGTCGAGCCGGCCGGTAATCAAACAGAAAACACAGGCTCTCCCCCTCCGCAAAGCGGGCCAGATAAGGGCTTTCTCCCTCCAACAGCTCACGCGGGCTGTTTTCAAACAAGTCCAGCAGAGCACGAATGCACCCCCGGTCGTGCACTATCCAAAGCGTATATTTCGCCGCAACGGGTGAATTCCGGTCGCGGCAAATCACCACATCGTTGTGCGTGCCGTGCAGCACCTCATGAATGGGCTCGAGCAGCATGTTCTCTGTGCGGTATACCAATCCAACCCATCCCTTCTGTGCGCAAATCTCAGCGCAAAGTTATTTTTCTTCCGATTGCTCGTCTTCCGACTCCGTATTCTTTTTGACCACCGCATACGCATAAGTGCTGATCAGCGGATCATCCGTGCAGGCGATGCGAATTTCGTACACGCCCTCGCGTGCCGGCGCGGTATACACGCCGTCCGTCGTGATCTCGCCCGAGCCCTTTTCGGTCAGCGTATAAGTCAGCGTGCAAGGCTCCATATTGTGGAAACGCACATTGAAATAACGGCTGTCCCGTGTGCCCATGACGATTGTCGGCGGCATGGCGGCAATGCGCTTGCCCTTCAAATCGCTTTCCAGCTTATCTCCTGCAGCCGGAATTTTGTAAGCCATCCAACGCAGCATAAGCAGCGCGTTGGTCGTCTCCTCGAGCATTTTGGCCGCAACCATAAAGCTGCCGCGATCGCTCATCACCTTGATTGCCAGTTCCGCCTTCGGCACCGGGGTCTGCTCATCTGCAAACAGGTCGGTGTTTCCGTAAATAATGCTGCGCGACATCTGGTTGGTCTTGGGGTCCTCGGAAAGATACTCAAACCCGAGGCTGACAAACACATCCCCCTTGCCCAAACCGTGCATAATCTCGTCCGAATAGAATACACGTCCCGGCTTTGCCTCCCGATTGAGCGGAATTTCACACAAACCGGTCGCAAACAGCGGTTCACGCGGCGCAGCCGGCATGTGCTCCGTTTGCTCAGTCGGCTCTGCCGTATGCACAATAACCGGCGCGGCATCCTGACTGCCATAATAGGTGCGGAGCATACGCCGCTGCGCCTCGCCGACGTTGGTGCGCACATACTGTTTGACGCCGCTTTCCTGTACCGACTCGATCATGCAGTTGTTCTGCGTGCGCTGCAATTTCAGTTCTGCCAAACGGATATAGGTATCCCCCGCCGCCATCTCACGGTTTTCCAGACTGACCCGTCCCAGTTCCCGCTCAATGATAGCCTCTGCGTCCGTCTGTTCAATCACCGCGCGCACGGTCATTTTTTCCGATATCTGTACCCGCTGGCCCGCCAGACGAATGTCCACGCGTCCCGGCTCCGCAATAATGACCGAATCCTGTGCGGGACGCTGCTGTGCGGTCAGCCAAACCTGACGCACAATCCGCTCCCCCTCTGCAAGCATGGCATCAACGACCGTGATCTTCGTCTCATGCGTTTCATCTTCCGCGGTCAAGGCCGGGGACTGTAAAACGCACTCCATGGAAAACGGAAGTGTCCGGTCGGACTGCTTTGTAACGGTAAGCGTCATCCGCACGCGGCTGCCGCAGGGAATGAAGGCAGGAATGCTCAATTCCACTGCATAATCCGCGTCCGCATACAACTGCATACGGCTGAAAAATTCGTTTTCCGGCTGCACGGGCAGCGCGGTTTTATCCGCATCGAGCAACAGAAACGATACGCCCTCGCGCAGGCGGTTCATTTCGTACTCCTCCTGATCGCGTCGGTTGACCGTATAAACCGGCTGCTCCGGCTTTTCCTCATACCGCAGGCATAGGCTGACGCAGTCGCTCTCAAGGGCTTCAAAGCCGTCAATTGCACTAAGCTTGCGCACAACAGAGCGATCCAGTACAAGCTCACGCCCCATGCTGTCCAGCGCAACGCCGGATTCAATCATGAGCGAAACATCATCCAGCGCATATACACCCAAACCGCAAACAACGCCCTCTCCAAAAAGCATCTCATTTAAAAAGCGCCGTTTGTTCCCCATATATGTCTGCTCTGCCTGAAAATCCGCCGAGGTCAGCAATTTCCCGACATAATACCGATTCCTCTCAAACGGAAAAAACTGTTTGTTGTTCAAAGAAAGCACCCCATTTTCGTTTGGACCGGCGCCGACACCCACATCCTGTGCGCGCAGTCTGATTCCCCTCTGCGGACAACGGCGTCCGTTTCCGCCTTTCAAACACATTGCCCATATTATACCATTATTTTTTGACAAAAAAATTAAAGATTATCTAAAAACATTCATTTTTCCCTTTTTCTCCTCCTATTGTATGCAATAAAAAACACAGATTTTGTGCAAACTCACAAAATCCGTGTCTTTTTCCGTCATTTTATATATTTTCTGACTGTGGCTTGCCAATCGGCAAATGCAGGACGATACGCATTCCCATACCTGGGGCGCTCTCCGCCTCACAGCGTCCGCCATGTGCATGAACGATAATATTCACTAGATGCAGCCCACGTCCACTGCCGCTCAAGCGCTGTGTATTGCTTCCACGAAAACCGTTTTCAAAAATGTGCGCTGTTTGCGCACTGTCCATACCGAAGCCGTCATCTCGGTAAGTGAGTACCACTTCATTCTCGCCATACGCAAGCAGAAACGTCACCGTACCTGGTCTGCCCATGTATTTCATGGCGTTTTCCACAAGATTATCCAATATATGCTGCATCAAAATCGGGTCGGCCAAAACCGGCATGGCCGGAACAAGCGTAACCAGTTGACAATCTATATCCTTTTCCTGCGCTGCCGCGCGCAAATCGCCCAGATTCTTCTGCAAAAAATCAACCAAATCAAACGAAACCTTTTGCAGTCCTTCCGATAAATCGGCTTCGCCGTCACGCACCTTTTGCAGATTGCGCCCTATCAATTCATTCATGTACTTCAGCTTGTCGGCAATTTTACCCAAATATTCCCGCTGCTCCTCCGTCTCCTCGATAACGCCGTCACGCAGCAGCTCGGCATAGCCGATGGCAACCGAAACCGGCAGGCGCAGCTCATGCGAAACATGGCTGAAAAATGCTTCGTTACGCTCCTCACACTCGACCTGCATCTGCAGCAACGCACGATGCGACGCTGCGCGCTCCTGCTCCAATTGTTTCGCAGCGTCCTTTCTCTCCTGCTCCAGCTGTGCCTGCACCAACCGCAGCCGTGTCTGTTCCTGCGCAAGCTGTCCGTTCAGAACTTCGTTTTCCTTCTCACATTCCCGCAGACGATACGCATATACCGCAATCACCGCACATACCAACGCACCCACCAGCACCGTCCAGCCGTCGAGCATTTGCATATATCCCAATATGCAAAGCAACAGTTCGAACCCCACGGCGCATGCACCGGTAAGATACAGCCGTCTGTTTTTCTCCCGCTGTGTCATCTTCTTTTCACCTAACTATGCTGTGATAGATTTCCCCCACGCTTTTATCATATTCAGTATACCTTTTTTTGCATTATCACGCAATCTTTTTTATCTATTCTTGCATATCAGTTCTGCAAATTCCCATACGAAGTAATTGACACGAAAAAAAGCAGCGTGATATGATAATAATATCCTATATTCTTATCGCACTTTTGTGCGCTTACCCTAGTCACGCCTGTGCATGTGCATGTGTGTTTCGACTTAACATCGAGGGAGCAAAAACCTATGATAAAAATATTAGTTGTGGAGGATGAACCTGACCTCTCCAATATTATCCGCCTACACCTCAAACACGCAGGTTACGTATCTACCGCAGCCTATTCCTGTGCTGAAGCGCTTACGCTGCTGGAAAATAATACCTTTGACCTCATTATTCTTGATGTTGTCCTGCCCGACCGGCGAGGAACGGAACTCTGCGCGCTGATACGTGAGCATTCACAGTGCCCGATTATTTTTGCCAGCTGCCAAGATGACAGTCAAACCATCATCCATGCACTGCAATCCGGCGGGGATGACTACATGATAAAACCGCTCAATTATGACGAAATGCTGGCGCGCATTGAAGCGAACCTGCGCCGACATCGTGCGGCACCCATACAGCCTGCACCGCTTGGCACACGAGAATATCCCGGCTTTTCCATTGACACCGAACACCATTGCGTTCGGCTCACGGACGGGGACGGACAACCCGTTTCGCTGTCCACCATCGAATACGATCTGCTGCTCTATTTTTCCGACCACCCCAACACCCTGCTGCTTTATAATGAGCTGCACCGCCATATCTGGAAAGCTGACAGCGCAGGAGACACCCGTACAGTTATGGTGCATATCTCCAACCTGCGAAAAAAAATTGACCCCAACCACACCGGCATCATCCAGACTGTGCGTGGGGCAGGCTACATTTTCAACACAAAGCCCACCACTGCGCCTGTCAACGGAGGTCATTTAACATGAATATCCCACAGTTATTTACTCCCGCATCTGCTCAAACACCGTTTGAAAGCTATGCGCAATATACCAGCTACCTGTTTGCCTGCGTTGACCAGCTGCTGAGCCAGTATGTTGACCAATTGATACAATCATTCACATCAGAAAACGGCAATCTGAAAAATATCCTTTACCCTGATCTGGAGATCGCTAACAGACTGTGTGAAAAGCATGTCAACGATTTTCTCAGTACACAGCTGCCGGCGTCCGATCAAGCGCCCTCTTCCAAATCGGAAGATACTCCGAATTCACTGTTCGACAGTGAATTTGATGAATTGTTTGCCGATTTTGCCAACGACCTGCCTTCCGCTGCGCCCGAACCGGAAGCCGATACCGATATCGCCGCCATGCTGCATGTGCTGCGGCAGCGCGCGGCAGCTACCCAAGTTCCGCTGCCGATGCATCAGCTGTGTGAGACATTGCATCTGAGCGACTTCTCCCTGTTCTGTTTTGCCTGCGCCATGCTTTCCGCCACGCAGACCAACTATGCATCTATTTTTCAGGTCATCGGCCAGAACGGCAATCTGGTTGCACCCAGCATCGAATCCGCTGCGCGTGTTTACTACGGCAAAGACTTTTCCATCACCACAGCCTACGGCGAAATGTCGCGCGCACTCGAACAGCTTGCACCTGTGGTTGACCTTAAAATTAACCAAGATCTGCCCTTTTCTACCATTGTCTCCCCCGATAAGCGTCTGATTGACTTCCTTTTCGGCTGCGATCCGCTGCGCATCGACCAGAATTACAAACGCTTTTTCTCAATGCTGACAAACGAGCAGGAACTCGACCCCTTTCTCGCCAATCAGCAGGTACTCGATGCGCTCACCATCGCCTACGAAGACGGCGTGCGCCTGTTCTCTCTTTACGGTGACGAAGGCTCGGGGCGCCGCTTCACCATCCGCCATTTCTGCGCCCAGAAGGGACTGCGCTGCATCACGGTCGACGGTGCCAAATTGTTTGGCTATGACTTTACCTTTGTTCAGCAAGCTCTGTGGGCGGTCGCGCGCGAGTGTCTGCTTACCGAGGCATGCTGCTGTCTGACCAATCTATCCTACCGCGAGGAGGAGAAGGATCGCTTTTTCGGCTATATGGACCTATGCTTCGAGCGGCTGTCCGACCATGGTGTGGCGGTTTTCACACACAGCCGTGACAAACTGCCCCTGCGTGAAATGACCTCACTGGACTTTGCTCATTTGGAACTGCCCACGCCCAACAACCGCGAACGCATCGCGCTCTGGCAGCATTATGCCGAAGGATATGCGATGGCAGAAGATGTCGATTTGTCCGAAATGGCCACCAAATTCCTGTTTACCGGCGGCAAAATTAAAAACGCACTGCATCAGGCACGCAGCCTTGCCTCGATGGATAAGGAAATTCTGATTTCGCGTGACAAGCTGTTTAAAGCATGCAACGCGCAGATGAGCCATGAGCTAACGCAAAAGGCTACGCGCATCCCCGCAAACTTCACTTGGGATGACATCGTTATGAATAAGGACCAGCGCGAAGCCTTACAGCATGCAGTCGACCAAATGACCTATCGCAAGCAGGTATATGAGGATTGGAACTACTTGAAAAAGTATCAGTACGGCCGCGGCCTGTCCGTTTTGCTGTTCGGCGCGCCCGGCACCGGCAAATCCATGTGTGCACAGGTTATCGCCAATGCGCTCAATCTGGAATTGTACCGTGTCGACTTATCCAAGGTCGTTGACAAATACGTAGGCGAAACAGAAAAATCCATTTCGATGATTTTCCGTGAGGCAAAAAAGTGTAACGTCGTGCTGTTTTTCGACGAATGCGACACGCTGTTTGCCAAGCGCTCGGATGATGGTGGCTCCAACCAATCCTCCAATAATAACAAAACCGCGCTGCTGCTGCAGGAGGTTGAGGCATACGATGGCGTATCCGTGCTGGCTACCAACTACAAACACAACATCGACCCCGCGTTTTTCCGCCGCATGAAATTCATCGTCGAGTTCCAGTTCCCCGACCCGGACACCCGCGAAATGTTGTGGAAAACCACCATTCCCAAGGGTACGCCGCTGGCCGATGATGTGGATATCCGCTTTTTGGCCGAGCGCTTTGAGTTCGTTGGCGGTAATATCAAAAACTGTATTCTGAACGCTGCGTTTCTCGCCGCTGCCGATCCGGAAAGCGACGGCGATGTGCATATGAAGCACTACCTACAGGCAATCCGGTACGAATTTGTCAAAACCGGCAAGGTATTCACCCGCGCGGACTTTGAGCCATATGCAAATCTTGTGCTGACCTGAAAGGAGAATGCCGCATGCGTTCCATTGAGCAATTGGAAAAAAACCAGCGCATGAATGCAAAAAAGCTCCCATCCGTTCCCGATGAGGAAACCGAAGAGGAAATGGAGTTCCGGGCTTTTGAGCCCGTGAACACCGCTGCATCCATTTTTGACCGGGACTTGGACAAACGCTTCGGCGGTATCAATACCGCGCCGTCGATTTTCGACCGCGGCGCCGTATTTCATACCCGCCAGCCTCGCTGACAGCCCACCGTACAAATACAAAAAGCCCGTTCACCTTAAAGTGAACGGGCTTTGTTTTGCTTTTATGAGATGCAGCGCATCACATTGTACGGTCTTATTAAGCAGATCTTGCTCAACCACGCCACGCGGCAAAAATCTGCTCTGCATCGGTGGCGCTCGGCGCTGCCACCAGCTTATCCGCCAGCTCCTTGCACTCCGCGTACGAGTGCGCTGCCAGATCGGCCTTCGCCGCCAGCATTGCCGAAGCGGACATGGACAGATTGGTCACGCCCAGACCGCAGAGCACCGGTGCCATGCCGGGCGTACCGGCCATCTCGCCGCACACGCCGACCTCAATGCCATTCTCATTGGCTGCCTTAGCCGTCATTGCAATCAGGCGCAGCACACCCGGATGCAGCGGACGGTACAGATAGGAAATCTTCTCATTGATGCGGTCCACCGCACAGGAATACTGAATCAGGTCGTTGGTACCAATCGAGAAGAAATCAACTTCCTTGGCCAGCATATCCGCGCAGACAGCAGCCACCGGAATCTCCACCATGATACCGACCTTGACATCCGGATTATGCTCCACGCCCTCAGCTGCCAGCAAATCCTTCGCCTGACGGAGAATCTGCTTGGCGTTGCGGATTTCCTCAATTGAGGAGATCATCGGGAACATAATACGTAAATCGCCATACTTTGCCGCACGCAGCAGCGCACGCAGCTGAGTCAGGAACAAATCAGTCTTATTCAGGCAGATACGGATTGCACGGTAACCGAGGAAGGGATTCTGCTCCTTCTCAAGCTCGAGCGCCGGCACTTCCTTATCGCCGCCAATATCCAGCGTACGGATGATGACCGGCTTGCCCGCCATGGTTTCGCACGCCTTCTTATAGGCCTCAAACTGCTCTTCCTCGCTCGGAAGATCATCGCGGTCCATAAACAGGAATTCGGAACGGAACAGGCCAACGCCTTCGCCGCCCAGCTCCGCCACGCGGACTGCATCGTCCGGCGTACCAATGTTGCCTTCAACCACAATGCGGCGGCCATCGCTCGTTGCACCCTGGCGATCCTTAAACTTGGCCAGCATCGCCTTGCGCTCGTCCTCCGCCTTTTTCTTCTCTGCAAACTGCGCCAGTGTTTCCTCATCCGGGTTGACCACGACTTCGCCTGCCACGCCGTCCAGCAGCAGATCGGAACCATCCTCAATGCCGTCTACCTTATCGCCTGCGCCTGCAATAGCCGGAATGCCCATCGAGCGCGCCATAATCGCAGAATGGCTGGTGCGACCACCGATGCGGGTGATAAAGCCAACAACCGGCTTCGAGCCGATCTTCGCCGTATCAGACGGCGTCAGGTCGTTGGCAATGATAATGCACGGTTCAGTAATCGAATCGATCGCATTGTCCGCAATGCCCTTGAGATTTTTGAGCACACGCTTGGAAATGTCCCCGATATCCGCCGCACGCGCCTGCATGTATTCGTCATCCATTGCGCGGAACATCGCCTGAAAATTCTCGCAATTGACAAAGCAGGCATACTCCGCGCACACCTTTTCCTCTTCCACCAGATTGGTCATACCCTCAATGAAGTCCGGATCGTCCAGCATGAGCAGATGCGCATCAAAAATTTCCGCTTCCGCCGCACCGATGTTTTTCTCCGCTTCATCGCGCAATGCTTCAATCTGCTTTTTTGCATTTGCCACAGCATCGGTCACGCGTTTCTGCTCGGCCGCAACATCCGTGATGCTGTCTTTGACGACCGTCAAATCCTCCTCTTTGATGACCAAGGCCTTAGCATGTGCAAGCCCCTCCGAAACGCCGATCGCTTTAAACTTGACCATAGCCGTATCCTCCTGTTTTCTTGTATTTCTTATACAAAAACCATATGCATTTCTCAAATTACATTGTATAATATCTACGCTCTTTCGTCAAGTGTACAGGGCATTTTTCCGAAAACTTGCAAGAATTCAAAAAAAATTGTACCGAATGGCCTGTTTTCTGCTATACTTATACCATTCCATATATATGATCTTCTACAGGAGGAATGACAACCATGGCAAACCGCTGCACTCATATTCCCGAAATTATGCTGCCCCGCGAGGGCACGGATCTTTCCAAATGGGCGGTCATCGCCTGCGACCAATATACCTCCCAGCCCGAATACTGGGCCGAGACCGACCGGACAGTTGGCGACGCACCTTCTACCCTGCGTCTGACACTGCCTGAGGTTTATCTGGAGCAGGATGATGTTGCCGAGCGCACCGAGAAAATTCATAGCACCATGCATCGTTACATCGAGGACGGCACGCTGCGCACGCTGCCCGCAGGAGTCATCCTGACCGAGCGTTGGTCGGGCGGCAGCTGCCCGCGCCGCGGCATCGTGCTGGCAGTCGATCTGGAAGCCTATGAATACACCCCCGGCTCGGCTTCGCTCATCCGTCCGACCGAAAAAACCGTGGTCGAGCGCATTCCGCCACGCCTCAAGGTTCGTCAGGGCGCATGCATAGAGCTGCCGCATATCATGATCCTCATCGATGACCCGGAGCGTAAAATCATCGAGCCGCTGTTTGACCAGACCGCAAAGCTGGAAAAGGTGTACGACACCGACCTGATGCAGAACGGCGGCCATATCACCGGCTGGTTCATCCCGAAGGGCGCACAGACCGATACCATTGAAGCAGGACTGGAAGCCCTGTGCGACCGCGAAATCTTTAACCACAAGTATGGCTGTACCGACGCGCAGGCCCTGCTGCCCTATGCGGTCGGCGACGGCAACCACTCGATGGCGACCGCCAAGGCCTACTGGGAAGAAGTCAAGGCCGGACTGTCCGCCGAGGAGCAGGAAAACCACCCTGCGCGTTTCGTGTTGGTCGAGGTGGTCAACATCCATGACGAGAGCCTGATTATTGAGCCGATTCACCGCATCCTGTTCGGGGTAGATGCCAATGAACTGCTGAACGGCCTGACCACATTCTACGAAGCACAAGGCTGCAAGGCCTATGTTGCGGACGAGGCCCCCGCCGATACCACGGCCCATATTTTCCCGTTCTGTGCAGCAGAAAAGACCGGTGTGCTTGTGGTCGAAAACCCCAAGTGGTCCATCCCGGTTGCCACCATGCAGACCGCGCTCGATAACTATCTGGAAACGCACTCGTCCACGCGCATCGACTATATCCACGGTGCGGATGTGGTGTGCAATCTGGCCGAAAAGCCCGGCAATCTGGGCTTTATCCTGCCGGACATCGCCAAGAACGACCTGTTCCGCGGCGTTGTCTTTGACGGCGTGCTCCCGCGAAAGACTTTCTCCATGGGCGAAGCGCATGAAAAACGCTACTATATGGAAGCTAAGACAATCGTCAAGTAACATTCTGTTCGGCATCGGACGCAGCCACATCGGCTGCGTCCTTTTTTATCCAGTCGAGCGTCGCCTCATCCCCTTCCACCCGACACAGCACAAACGCAGGCGCAAGTCCAAACGGCTGGTTTGGCGCAAACAGACAATGCAGGCGAATCCCCTCTTGTATACGCTCCGCATGCACCTCGCCACTGTCCAGCAGCGCGTCCAGCACCGCATCGCCTGTCCGGAGCGGCGACTTTCCATGGTCCGGAGGCTGCAATGTTGTATTTTGCGGAAACTGCTCTACCTGCGGCACAACATCGTCTTTTTGCCGAGGGCGCTCTGCCAGATAGAACGCCGTGGGCGGGCTTTCTATACATCCTGCTGCCTTAAGCGTCTCTTTGGACAGATGCCTCCTCAACCGCAGCCTGCCGTCTTCCGGCGCGGGCAGGCCGACCAGCAGCGGCGCGTCACCGGTTTCCCCATAGCAGCGCAGCAGGGGGGCACCGGACGGCATTTCACAATCCACCTCAATCTGCGCACCGTATGCATCTGGCTCCCATAAAAGCCAGCCCACCGGTTTCCCTTCATATTCCACCGCCGTCCGCATTGCCACACCTCCTTAAAAAAACGCGTACCCTGCTTACAGGATACGCGTTTTGCTTTACTGATATGCCCTCAGCCTTGTACAGAGCCAAGACCAAAGCTGACCGCCAGCGCTTCGTCCACATGACGCATCGCTTTCTCATCCAGCGACCCCATTTTTTCACGCAGCCGACGCTTATCCAGCGTGCGGATCTGCTCCGTCAGGATAATGGAATCCTTGGTCAGGCCGTAATTGGGCGCGCCGAGCGTAATATGCGTCGGCATTTTGGCCTTGTTGATCTGCGATGTAATGGCGGCGGCGATCACGGTCGGGCTATAGCGGTTGCCCACATTGTTCTGCACGATCAGCACCGGGCGGATACCGCCCTGCTCACTGCCGACCACCGGACTGAGATCGGCATAGTAAATATCTCCCCGTTTGATGCTGGTATCCACGTTGGTTCACACTCCGATGAAATAGATTTGCGGTTTGTCCGCAAACCTATTTTCCCCGCGCTGCGAAAAAATATAACAGATGTCTGCCAATTCACCCAGACGCGGGCGGGAATTTCTTCCCGCTTCATCCTATGCAGTGTGCTGCCCAATCGTCAACCGATATAGAATCGCGGCACACGGCTGCTTGCCGCACAGATGATCTCATAGGAAATGGTACCTGCCGCCTCGGCGGTGTCCTCGGCCGTCCAGACCTCCGGCCCGAACACGGTCACCTCGTCACCACGGCGCACGTTCACGCCGTCCGGCACACGCACCATACACATATCCATACAGATGCGGCCGAGTACGGGCGCCTTTTGTCCAGCCAGCACCACATGCGCTTTGCCCGATCCGGTGCGCAAAAAGCCGTCGGCATAGCCGATGGAAACCACTGCTACCTTGGTCGGCTCGTCCGTTTCATAGGTGCGTCCGTAGCTAACCGTGGTGTGTGCCGGAATATCACGCACCTGCACCACACGTGCCTTGACCGTCATTGCAGGCCGTAAATCCAACACCGGCGGCACGGAAGCATCCGGACGATATCCATACAGAATAATCCCCGCACGCGTCATCGTGCAGTGCATCCGCTCATAGCTTTGGATTGCGCCGCTGTTGGCACAATGCCGCAGCGGAAGCTCCAATCCGCGTGCTTGCAAATCCTTGCACACATCCGCAAAACGCTGATACTGCAATTCGGTATACGTCTCGCCTTCCGGCACATCGGAAACCGCGAAATGCGTAAAAATACCCTCGGATATCAGTCCCGGCAGCTTGGCACAAGATGCAATCCGCTCAACTGTCTGTTCACGCTCCCATGCGGGAAACCCCAGACGAGTCATGCCGGTGTCCAGCTTGTAATGAACGGTCAGTTTTTCTCCTGTGCGTACCGCAGCATCGCTCAACAGCCGCGCAGTTTCCTCGTCGTATACAGGTGCGGTGATATGCTGGCGTGCAATGGTGTCCATATCCGCTTCGTCGACATAGCCCAAAATCAAAATGGGCTTTGTGATGCCGTTTTCACGCAGCTCGACCGCTTCCGGCACGGTTGCGGCAGCAAAATACGGCGCGCCCATCGCTTGCAGACGCTGTGCGACCGGTATAGCGCCATGTCCATATGCGTCCGCCTTGACCACACACAGCACAGGCGCCTTCGCCTGCTGACAAATCACACGGTAATTGTGTTCAATCGCACCCAAGTCCACTTCAGCCCAAGTGCGGTGTTTGCTCGGCTTCATATTGTTATTCATCCCCAGATTTATGTTTCCCGGTAGGACATCACCTGAATTTGCAGCACCCGTTCGCCGTCCGCATACAATTCGGCACAGACCGGCTGATACCCCTGTTCGGTGATCCACACCTGCTTTTCGACCTTCCCATCGTCGCCATCCTGCTCATAACGCAGCGCCAACAGTTTTACGCCGCCGGTGCTTTCCGTCCAAATCTGTGTCGGTTCTGCACGGCGCAAATCATCCAGCAGACAGAACAGTGCATCCGCAGGCGTTAGTCCCGTGCGCTGCGGCATCGCGTCATCCAATGCGAGGCCGTCATACTGCAATACAAAAGAAGCGCTGTCCGTACCCGCGATGGTACCGCCGATGCCGGCAAGACTTTCGGGCGCGGTGATGGTGAAAGTGTCGTTATCTTCCTTATTATAAACGTAATCCACTTCATATTCCAGTACCGATTGGTCCAGATCAGATAAAATTTTCAAATGCGCTTCAAATCCGGCCAGCTCCTCAAAATGTGTGCGTACGGTTAATCCGTCCGCTGCCGTATCGCCGCCGCAGCCGGACAATACCACCGCCAGCAGCATGGCTATGCAAACAAACCGTTTCAGGTTACCACTCCCTTGTATTGTACCGTTTGAGCAGTTCGGGCAGGTATTGCAGCATATCTCCCGGCGTCATACCGTACTCACTCCGTCGGTTTGCCGCCAAATCCCCCGCGCGGCCATGCAGCCAAGCGGCAGCGCAAGCTGCCTGCACCGGCGAAATTCCCTGCCCGCACAGCGACACCAGCATACCCGCCAGCACATCTCCACTTCCACCCTTTGCCATACCGGGATTGCCCGAGTGGTTGCGGTACATCGTGCTATTCGGTGCAAAAATGCGTGTTCGATGGCCTTTATAGAGCAAAATACAGTTGTTTTCCTGTGCAAATGCGGATAACTCCTCTGTTTGCGGCTGTTGGATACCGCTCAGTCGCGCAAACTCAGCTGCATGGGGTGTGAGCACGACCGGCTGCGCCGTCTGCTGTAATACATCTTTATGTGCGGAAAGCGCATTTATGCCATCCGCATCCAAAACGACCGGACATTTTACACCTTGCAGCAGTTCACATACCATCTCCGTCACCGCGTCCGACCGTCCCAGACCACATCCAATAAGTACTGCATCCGCCCGCGCAGCCAAAGCGGTCAGCACAGGCAGGGCCTCACGAGACAGCACGCCGTCCGCGTCACACGGCATCGGCCGTACGACCGGCTCGTTCAACTTGACTGCAAGCACCGGCCAAGCCTTTTCGGGCGTTGCCAGCGTCACCACGCCACTGCCCATGCGCACCGCACCCTGTGCGGCAAAATACGCCGCGCCCGTATAGCCTGCAGAACCACACACGCACAGCACGCGCCCAAAGGCATTTTTATCCGCATCCGGTTGCCTGCGTGGCAAAATCCCATCCACATATGCCTGATCAATCTCAATAAACACTTCCGCCATATTGAATCCGCTCCTGTTACTGCATTTTTCTGCATTCAGCATAGCACCATGCTTTATTCTGCGTCAAGCACAGCGCGTTATTTTACCGTCCCCCGTGTCCCGTTCCGGTGTCCAACCGAATACAATGAACCGAGGAGGTGATTTTTTGCCCATCCGTATTTTCATTGACCCGGGACACAACCCGAGCGGTCCAAACACCGGCGCAGAAGGAAACGGCTTGCGCGAGCAGGACGTGAACTATGCTGTCAGCATGTACCTTGCCGACCTGCTGCGCGCCGACCCGCGCTTTGCCGTTCGGCTGAGCCGCAACAGCCCGACCGAAATTCTTGGCACAAGCAATGCGACCAGCCTTGCCACGCGCGTCAACATGGCCAATAGCTGGCCTGCGGATTATTTTATCAGCATCCACTGCAATTCTAACGTCAACCCCGCCATCAACGGCACCGAGGTTTACGTTTATCAGCAGAACACCCAGCCCTATTGGCTGGCGCAGCATGTGCTGCAAGGTATTGTCAATCGTGTCGGTACCAAGGACAACGGCGTGCGGCTCAACCCCAGCCTGTATGTGCTGCGCCGCACCCGCATGCCCGCCATTCTGGTCGAGCTGGCCTATCTGAGCAACAAAGCGGATGCCCAAAAGCTTGAGGATGATCCCTACGGCTTCGCGCAAGGCATCTATAACGGCATGCTCAGCTACTTTGGATTCAGCCCGCTGTAATCAAAAAAGGTCTTGCCCCCAGGCAAGACCTTTTTCTGTGTACCAATTTGTCCAACGGTCAGAATCCACCGGTCACGCCGAGCACCTGCCCGGTGATAAACGAAGCGCGCTCTGAGCAAAGATACAGCACACTCTGCGCAACCTCATCCGCAGTACCGATGCGACCGAGCGGTGTTTCTGCCGCCAGCCCGCGCATGGTTTCACCGCTGTGCATTGCATTCATATCCGTATCGATGACGCCGGGCGCTACACAATTGACTCGGATGCCGCTCGGCCCGAATTCCTGCGCCAGCGACTTGGTCAGCCCAATCAGCGCTGCCTTGCTCGCCGCATAATGGCTTTCGCAGGATGCGCCCGTCTGCCCCCAAATGGAGGAAATGGTCACGATGCTGCCATGCTTTCGGTGCAGCAGATCGGGCAGTGCAGCGCGAATGGTACGCACCGCTCCCATCAGGTTGACATCCAGCATGTGCAGCCAGTCCTCGTCCGTGATGTCCTGAAACAGTTTCTGCTCCGCAATACCCGCGTTGCACACCACAGCATCCGGCGCGCCGAAATGACCGCGCACCTCTCCAAACGCACGACTGACCGCCTTATCGTCATGCAGATCAGCACACAACGCCAATGCACCAGTCTGCGCTGCCAGCGCACCGGCTACTTCCCGGTTGACGCGATAGGTAAACGCAACCTGCCAGCCGGCTGCGGCAAAGGCATGCACACACGCCGCGCCGATACCGCGTGATCCGCCTGTAATAAAAACCGTCTGCGCCATCAGATTGCAACCGTCTGCTGCGCTTCAAACAGGCACTGATTCAAATCCTTATCGCGGGACAGGCCCTCTTCGATATCCAGATCCGTAACCTGATTGTTATCAAATACCACCACACGATTGGTCTTTCCTTCCATCAGCGCACGCACAGCCGCATAGCCCATACGGGTTGCCATAACTCGATCCTGTGCGCTCGGAGAGCCACCGCGCTGGATGTGGCCCAGAATGGTCACGCGGGTGTCGATACCCGTTGCCTCATGAATATGGTCGGCAACCTCCTGGGCAGAGCCATATCCCTCTGCCACGATGATGATATGATGATTGCGGCCCTTGATGCGGCCCACACGCATTTTTTCTACAATATCGATGTCAAAATCCAGTTTGCGCTCGGGCAGGCAGATCGCTGTTGCGCCAACTGCACAGCCAACATGCAGCGCCAGATGGCCTGCGCGGCGTCCCATTACCTCGACAACAGAGCAGCGCTCATGCGACTGCATGGTATCGCGCAGCTTGTCGATACACTCAATTGCAGTATTGCATGCTGTATCAAAGCCAATGGTGTAATCCGTGCATACGATATCATTATCAATCGTACCGGGTACGCCGATGCACGGCACCCCCTTGCGGGAAAGTGCCTGCGCGCCACGGAAGGTACCGTCGCCGCCGCAGCAAATCAGTCCGTCGATGCCAAGATATTTGCAGGTATCCGCCGCCTTTTGCAGTCCCTCCTCGGTCATCATCTCTTTGCAGCGCGCGGTATACAGCATCGTGCCACCGCGACGGATGATACCGTCGACACTGCGTGCACCCATCTCAATGATGTCACCGTTGATAAGGCCGCTGTAACCACGGCGGATACCAAGCACGGAAATATCATTTGCGGATGCGGTTCGAACGACCGCGCGAATCAATGCATTCATACCGGGGGCGTCGCCGCCGCTGGTGAGTACGCCAATTCTACGAATCTGCTTGTCCATAATGAGCCTCCCTATATCGGTGCTGATAATTTTCACTTTAATTCATTATAACATTTTCTTCCCCTAAGAGAAAGCGTAATTTTTCCAAAAGAGGAACATCCGGTCTGCACCAGTATCGACGAGCCGCGAGCGTCTTTTTCTTAGTATCCGTCGGGTACAAATATACCGGCGTATCGCCCGGCTGCGTGACCAAAATCTCTTTGATTTGCGGCCATTCATCGCTCTTCATGCTGGCAATGCGCAAATAGAGCTTTTGTGGTGCCATACGCGCTGCCTGCGCGTCGGTATAAACCGACTGCTGGGGATGCTCACGCGCCTGCATACTGCTGACCGCCGCTTCGGTCAGCGGCTGCGCTTCGTTTAACAGAATCTTAGGCGCTTCATCCTCGCGTGCATCAATTTTACCAGTCAGCAGCACCGCACTGTCCTCGGTCAGATACGCGCCGCACTGCTGGAGTGAGCGTGGAAACACAACCAGTTCAATAGCCGCTGATTCGTCCTCCACCGTTACATACGCCATCATCGAACCGTTTTTCGTGGATTTGAGCCGCACCGCCGTGATAACGCACGCCAAATGAACGGTCATACCGTCCTTATACTGCGGCTGTGCGCTCTCGCCGGACAGGTCGTCGATGATCTGCCGGACCGAAGCCGCCTGCGCCTGCCGCGCCAAATCACGGTATTCGTCCATCGGATGTCCGGACAGGTACAGTCCGGTTGTTTCCTTTTCCATCGCAAGCAATTCCCGCTTGGAAACCTCTTGGATGTTCGGCAACGCAATCTGCGTATCCTGCACCGCATCGTTGCCCATACCGAACAGATCCATCTGCCCTTCGATATTCTTTTTGCGGCTCTGCGCAATTGCATCCACCACCGCGCCCACAATCTGAATCAGCTGACTGCGACGGTAGCCCATCGAGTCAAACGCACCCGCTTTAATCAGACTTTCAAGCGCACGGCGGTTGAGTTCGCGGTCGTACATGCGCTCGCAGAACTCTTGAAACGAGGAAAACAGTCCTCCCGCCTCGCGCTCTGCCACCAGCTGCTTCATAAACGAACGGCCCACACCCTTAACAGCGGCAAGGCCAAACCGGATATCCCGTCCGGAAACCGAAAATCCGTCAAACGACTCGTTGACATCGGGCGGCAGCACAGAAATGCCCATTTCCCGCGCCGCTTGAATATATTCAGAAATTTTGTCCGACGAATCGAGTACACTGGTCAACAGCGCCGCCATATATTCACGCGGATAATGGCATTTGAGATACGCCGTGCGGAAGGAAACCACCGCATAGCATACTGCGTGCGCCTTGTTAAACGCATAGTTGGCGAAATCCATAATTTCGTCGAACAGGCTTGCGGCAACCGCTTCCGGCACACCGCGTTTCACCGCACCGTCGATGCCAAGCTCCTCGTTGCCGTGAATGAAGTTGACGCGCTCTTTTTCCAGCTCCTTCATCTTTTTCTTGCTCATCGCGCGGCGCACCATAT
Organism: Agathobaculum sp. LCP25S3_E8; assembly: GCF_052117165.1. NCBI lineage: Bacteria > Bacillati > Bacillota > Clostridia > Eubacteriales > Butyricicoccaceae > Agathobaculum > Agathobaculum sp. LCP25S3_E8. The sequence continues at coordinate 27,101 of NZ_JBQKJR010000021.1, read as the reverse complement.
CCGCCTTGCCGAGCGAGTAGCCCGCTAAGCTTTGGAACACCTGCATGACCTGTTCCTGATAAATCATGCAACCATAAGTGACACCCAGAATCGGTTCGAGCAGCGGATGCTTATAGGTCACCTTTTCCGGATGGTGGCGGCACTCAATATAGCGCGGGATGGACTGCATCGGCCCCGGCCGATACAACGCCACGACCGCGGTAATGTCCTCAATGGACTGCGGCTGCAGACCGGTAACGACATTGGTAATGCCCGCGCTTTCGAGCTGGAATACACCCATCGTAGAGCCGCGGCCCAGCATTTCATAGGTGGCCTTATCGCTCATGTCCACCTTTTCGATACTGAAATCCGGCACATGACGGCGAATCATCTTTTCTGCATCCGCAATTACCGTCAGGTTGCGCAGACCAAGAAAGTCCATTTTGAGCAGGCCCAGCTCTTCGAGTGTGGTCATGGTAAACTGGGTGACCATCTGCTCGTCGTTGCGCGCAAGCGGCACATAGGTGTCGACCGGGTCCTTGGTGATAACCACACCCGCCGCATGCGTGGACGCATGGCGGGGCATCCCTTCCAGCGCGCGTGCCGTGTCGATGAGTTCCCGTACCTGCGGCTTCTCGTCGTACGTTTTCTTCAGTTCCGGATTGACCGAGAGCGCCTTGTCAATCGTGATATGCAGTTCATTGGGCACCTGTTTGGCGACCACATCAACCTCATTATACGGGATATTGAGCGCACGGCCCACATCACGAATGGCACCGCGCGCCGCCATCGTACCGAAGGTGACGATCTGCGCGACACGGTCTTTCCCATACTTATTGGTGACGTACTCAATGACCTCAGGACGGCGCACATAGCAGAAATCCACATCGATATCCGGCATGGATACTCGCTCCGGATTCAAGAATCGCTCAAAGTAAAGCGAGTAATGGATAGGGTCAAGATCGGTGATGCCCAGACAGTAGGACACGATAGATCCTGCCGCCGATCCACGCCCCGGCCCGACCGGAATGCCCTGCCGCTTAGCATATCCGATGAAGTCGGAAACAATCAGAAAGTAATCGACAAAGCCCATCTTGGCAATCATGTCAATCTCATACTGCAAGCGCGCCCGCACCGTGCCGTCATCCTTCGGATAGCGCACGGCAAAGCCCTCATCACATAGCTTTTGCAGATACTGTAGGGCGGTATACCCTTCCGGTACATCAAATTCCGGCAGGTGATATTTGCCGAACTCAAATTCGACCTGACACCGCTCGGCAATTTTGACCGTATTGGCAAGCGCTTCGGGATGATTTGGGAACAATGCGGCCATCTCGTCCGCATCCTTGATGTAAAATTCCTCAGTCTCAAACTTCATGCGCGTGGGATCGTCCACCGTTTTTCCCATTTGAATGGACATGAGGACATCCTGAATGCGCGCGTCTTTTTTGGTCAAATAATGTGCGTCATTGGTTGCAACCAGACCGATGTTCAACTCATCGGCTAACTGGAACAAGCCCTCGTTGACCTTCTTCTGTACGTCGATACCGTGATCCTGCACTTCCAGATAGAAATGATCGCGGTCAAAGATTTCCAGAAATTGCTCGCATAACTCATACGCGCCATCCATATCCCCCTCAGCCAACGCGCGGGGAATGATGCCCGCAAGGCAGGCCGACAGGCAAATCAGGCCCTCGCTGTGCTCCCGGAGCAGCTCCATATCGATGCGCGGCTTCATATAGAAACCCTCAGAAAAACCGAGCGACACCATATGGATAAGGTTGCGATAACCGGTCATATTTTCGCACAGCAAAATCAGGTGGCTGTGCCACTCACCGTTCATATAGCTGCGATCAAACCGAGAATGCGGTGCAAGATAGACCTCGCATCCGATGAGCGGATGCACGCCTTTGGCCTTGCACGCGCGGTAAAAGTCGATTACACCGTACATCACGCCATGATCGGTCAGCGCGCACGCGGTCTGGCCCAATGCCGCCACACGATCCACCAAACCCTCGATTCGGCATGCGCCGTCGAGCAGGCTGTATTCACTATGCACATGCAAATGCGCAAACGGTACCATTTAGTCCTCCTTTGACGCAAACTCAGTAATTTTTTTTAATCGATGGCTCAGCCCCGGCTTGGAAATCGGCGGCTCAAACCGCTGTGCCAGCTCCGCCAGCGTATCGGTGGGATACGCCAACCGCAAACGAACGGTCTCGCGCAGATTCTCCGGAAATGCCTTCTCGCCGCGCGTATCGAGTACCGTGCGAATGGCCGCAATCTGCCGCGCAGCAGCATCCGCCGTCTTGACCAGATTGGCCGTTTCGCAGTTGACCTGACGGTTGATTGTATTGCGCAGGTTTTTCTCTACCTTGGCCTCCATCAGCGCCATCGCCGCATGCGGCGCACCGATGCGGGTCAGAAAATCCTCCACACTCGCGCTGTCTTTAAAATACAGCAGGCACGCGCCGCCCCGCCGTGCGAGCTTAGGAGACAGGTCCAAATCCAGCAACAGACTGGTCTCCTCTCCAGCAAGGCTTTGATGCCCGCTTTTCAGCTCGAGATGACTCTTTTTCTCCGGTCCTGCCACCGTACCCGCCATCAGAAACGCACCGCGCAAAAAAGACGCTAAGCAGCACTCCTCTTCCAACTCGTTGCGGTTAAGATGATAGGTCACATGGCTTTTCCGGTCATACCCCAGCGCATCAAAAATCCGGCCAATCTGCGTCGGTTGGTCAACCACAATCTGATACTTTCTTCCCTGTCGCTGCGGCTCACACACGACAAAAAACGCGCGCTGCAGCAAGGCCTGCAAGCGACGCGCAACCACGGCGTTTTCTGTAGACAAGCGGATCTCCCGATGGGAGAAAACTGTTGCATGCAGCAATGCGCCGTAGGCCTCTGCCCGCGTGCAGCATGCACGTTGCATCGATACACGGCACAGCTCATTTTTCACTTCAGTTGAAAAGGACATTTCTGCTCCCTGTTTTTCTCTCTTTATCTCTGGTAATCCCGGTGCATGGTGACCACACCGTAATCATGTCCACGCAGATGCTTGCTGAGCGCCTCAGCAATAGCGACCGAACGATGCTTGCCGCCCGTACAACCAATGCCGATGATGACGTTGGACTTACCCTCCGCCATGTAACGCGGCAGCAGAAAATCGATCAGGCTGGTCAGATGCCCCATCAGCGCATCCGCCGTGCCACCCTGAAAGACATAGTCACGTACATCCGGGTCCGTGCCGTTTTTCTCACGAAGGCTCATCTCGTAATACGGGTTTGGCAGAAACCGCACATCAAACACCAAATCAGACTCCGGCGGAATACCATATTTGAAACCAAACGACTGCACGATCACCTCGAACGCACCGCTGCCTTCCGTTCCGGAGAACAAGGCAAGCAGCCGTTCACGCAGTCCGGCGGCGGACAAGCCGGTCGTATCGACCACAAAATCCGCTCGGTTGCGGAGTGCTGCCAGCATATTGCGCTCCTTTTCGATCGCTGTGGTCATAGATATGCCTTTTTCCATCAGCGGATGCTTGCGGCGCGTCTCCTTGAAGCGCCGGATAAGCGTTGGTGTATCCGTATCCAGAAACAGGATGCGATAATCGCAGCCCATGGTTTTGATCGAATCAAGGGAATCAAACAGCTGCTGAAAATCGCCGCCCGCCCGCACGTCAGTGACCAGTGCGACCCGCTCATACCGCTCGGTTGCGGCAAGGCAGATCTCCGCAAAGCGCGGAATCAGCGCAATCGGCAGGTTATCCACGCAGTAATAGCCCAAATCCTCAAACGTGGCAACCGCGCGGCTCTTTCCTGCGCCGGACATGCCCGAAACAATTAAAAAATACATTTATCCCAACCCCCTTGTTCGGCACCACGCTTTAGCGAACGATGCGCACCTCGCATTCCAGCTCCACGCCAAACTGCTCGCGCACACGCTTCTGCACCAGTTCAATCAGACGAAGCATTTCATCGCAGGTCGCACCGCCGCGATTGATCAAAAAGCCTGCGTGCTTTTCCGAAACCTGCGCCGCACCGACTGAAACACCCTTCAGGCCCGCGTCCTCAATCAGCCTTCCGGCAAAATAGCCCTCCGGGCGCTTGAAGGTCGAACCCGCAGACGGAAAATTAAGCGGCTGCTTATCGCGCCGGCGCTGCGCAAAATCATTCATCTTATCCAAAATCACCGCCGGATCACCCGGCTGCAACCGCATGGTCGTGCGCACAACCGTCCAATCCGGATGTGTGCGGAATGCACTGTTACGGTATCCGAAACAATGCTCTTCCCCCGTAAGTGTGTGCAGATTTCCCTCGCCGTCCAAATATTCGGTTTTTTCCACAATACCTTCCATCTGGCCGTCATACGCCCCGGCGTTCATGAACACCGCGCCGCCTACACTACCCGGAATACCGCCGGAAAACTCTGCGCCGGTCAGTCCTGCACGCTGTGCCCGCCGGGCCACGCGGCCAAGCAGTGCGCCTGCCTGCGCCACCAGCGTGCTGTCATCGCCTGTGCGTACATCATCCAGCTCGGTCATGCAGATGACCGCTCCGCGGTAACCCGCGTCTGCAACCAGCATATTCGAGCCATTGCCCAGCAGCAACAGCGGCACGCCGCAGTTTCGAATTACCTTAAGCGCTTCCGACAGCTGTTCCAGCGTTTTGGGCGTGACAAATAAATCGGCAGGTCCGCCAATGGCAAATGTCGTATGGCGGCTCATCAGCTCTGCCTCCGCTATCTCTATATCCGGAACCGCAGCGCGCAGTGCCGCTATGCATGCATTGATATTTTCCATATAATCCTCCATTGCTCTATAACCGATAAGTCTACACAGTAGGCCGCAGCGGCAGGCGGATGCCATTCTTCCGCATCCGCGCCGCACAGCAGCAGTATTGTTTCATGTTCGCAAGTATTATACCAAATGCAGACGCAAAGTGCAAATCAAAGGCACCCCGAAGGGTGCCTTTTTTGATTTGCTATTTTTCTGTTTTACGAGCCGCTTGCTTCCTGTAACATGCTAGCGCCTTCCGCCATATCGGTCATGGCAGCTTGCAACTGTTCACTCATCTTCGTGGTCAGCTCAGAAAGCTTGGTCTGATCGGTCTCTTCCGTCATCGCAGCAACGGTATCAATGAACTCGATCAGAGACTGGCAGCCGGACTGGAGCTTTGCATGCGCATCTGCATAGGCTTCCGGCGGAGTGATGGCAATAAAATCATTCAGCGAAGTCTTCATGGACTCCAGCACTTGCTTGGCCGACTCCGGATCGGTGACAGCCGTGCTGGCGCTGTTCTGAATCTCGCTCATCTCTGTGCTCAGATCCTCAACCGCCTGCTGATACTCTTCCTCAGTCAGAGCAGTCGATGCGGCTTCGCCGGTTTCGCTGGTCTCACCGCTGTTCTCGCCGTTACCAGCATTGTTTCCGCCGCCGCAAGCCGCCAGCGAAAATGCCAATGCCGCTGCAAGCAGTGCAGCCAACAAACGCTTCGTCATATTCTTCTTCATACTGTGTCTCTCCTTACCCTTATTTATTTTCAAGACTGTATTAAGCATTATAAAGGAAGAGACTAAAATTGTAAAGTCATATTTTGCCAGCAACAATGCAGATTTATCAGAAATTTCCTGTGCATTTTACCTATTAAGTCTCAGTGCACCCAAACTTCCTCATGCTCACCGCGCCGCGGACGCCCTAGCAGCAGGCGGCTTGCTTCGGTGGCAGGCAGACCGTTGTACAGCACTTCATACATCGCTTCCGTAATCGGCATGGAAACGCCCTGCTGCTTGGCCAAATGGTAACCCGCCTCGGTTGCGTAATACCCCTCCACGGTCGCACCGACCTCCTGCATCGCTTCCTGCACAGTCTTTCCCTTGCCGATCAGGATGCCTGCGCGACGGTTGCGCGAGTGCATCGAGCAACAGGTTACAATCAGGTCGCCCACACCGGATAAACCCGCAAACGTCTCCTGCCGCGCGCCCAACTGAACGCCCAGCCGCGCGATCTCGGTCAGGCCACGGGTCATAAACGCCGCCTTGGAGTTATCACCCATGCCAAGACCGTCCGCGATGCCCGCGCCCAGCGCAATGATATTCTTAAACGCACCGCCCAGCTCACAGCCGATAATATCCGCCGAGGTATAAACGCGGAAATAGCTTTCGTTCATAAATGCCGCCTGCGTCAGCTCCGCTGCCGCACGGCTTTCCGATGCCGCCACAATCGCAGTAGGCACGCCGCGCGAAACCTCCTCCGCATGGGTCGGACCGGTCAGCGCAACAACCGGATTGTTACCGTGCATCGCACGGTCAATGGTCTGCGAAAAACGGCAATAGCCATGCTTGGCATCCAGCCCCTTGCCGACGTTAACAATCACGGTACCCGCCGGAACGATATTCGCCAGCTGCTCCGCCGTAGAGGCGACCGCAAACGACGGCACCGCCATCACGACAAGATCCGCCTTTGCCGCACCCGACATATCGGTGGTAATCGCAATACCCTCTGGAATTTTAACGCCCGGCAGCAGCTTTTCATTGGCGCGTTCACGCAGCAACAGGTCGCACTCCTCCTGCAAATAGGTCCACGAGGTCACCTCATGACCGTTGTCATGCAGCAGCAGTGCCAGCGCAATACCCCAGCCACCGGTACCAAGTACAAAAACCTTCATTTTCCGTTCTCCTCTCCGTTACGATCGGACTGTTCAATGGTTTTCTTGCTTTTGAAGGAAAACTTGTTTTCCTCACCGCGTAAGATGCGTGCGATATTCGAGCGGTGCATGAAAATCACCGCCACTGCCATGCCGAACGCCATCGCAATCAGCACGGGGTCATCGTAGAAGATAAAGGTGGTGATAGGAAAGCTGATGGCACCCAGAATCGACCCGAGGGAAATCCAGCGTGTCAGCGCCACCGCTACGAAAAACAGCACAAATGCAATCAGGAAAATACGCCAGTCGAACAACAGCAGCATCACCGCGCCCACCAGCACGCCCTTGCCGCCGCGGAAGCCAAAATACAGCGGAAACATATGCCCCAGAATCACAAAGATGCCCGCTACCAGCTTGCCGACCGGTCCGGCCAGCATGGCGCCGATCGACACCGCTGCTGCGCCCTTGGCGATATCACCCAGCAGCACAAACAGCGTCTTACCTGCGCCCATTGTACGGTAGGAGTTGGTCAGTCCAGCGTTGCCGCTGCCGTATTCGCGGATATCCTTCCCCAGCGTAACCTTACTGACAATGATTGCAAAACTCAGAGAGCCGAGCAGATAGGCGCACACCGCAATGATAGCAAAATGCGTAAGTGTCATATGGTTTTCCCCCAGTTTCAGAAATATCAGCCGCGCCCATTATCCCTTTTTATCGCTGCGCTCCCGGATCACCATACGCACCGGCGTGCCGGTCAGGCCGAACACCTCACGAATCTGATTTTCCAGATAGCGCTGATAAGAAAAGTGGAACAGCCGTGCATCGTTGCAGAAACAAACAAAGGTCGGCGGGCAAGTGGACGCCTGCGTCATATAGAAGATGCGCAGACGGCGGCCCTTGTCGGTTGGCGGCTGCACACGGGCAGTCGCCTCAGCCAAGATTGAGTTCAAGCGGCCGGTCGGGATGCGCATGTGGTTTTGCTCGTATACCTCATGAATCAGACCGAACAGTTTGTCAACACGCTGACCGGTCTGCGCCGAGATAAACAGCACGGGCGCATACGGCATATAGGCCAGACCCTCGCGCACACGCAGCGTGTATTCCTTCATGGTTGAGCCGTCTTTTTCGACCAAATCCCATTTATTTACCACAATGATGCACGCCTTACCCGCATTGTGCGCCTCGCCCGCGACCTTGGTATCCTGCTCGGTCACGCCCTCGGTTGCGTCAATCATGATAACGCATACGTCCGCGCGCTCGACCGCAAGCAGCGAACGCATCACCGAGTATTTCTCAATCTTTTCGTCCACCTTGCTCTTCTTGCGAATGCCCGCAGTATCGATGAAAGTAAACTTTCCATGCGCATTGTCCACATTTGCGTCTACGCTGTCTCGTGTGGTACCAGCCATATCGGATACAATGACGCGCTCCTCGCCAAGCACCCGATTGAGCAAGCTGGACTTACCGACGTTCGGCTTGCCGATGAGGGCAACACGAATGCGCTCCTCGTCCTCCCCGTTCTCGTCTTCGGGCGGAAAATGCTCGTATGCCGCGTCCAGCAGTTCGCCCATTCCGTAGCCGTGCAGTGCGGAAATGCCGTACGGCTCACCCAGACCGAGGTTATAGAACTCATAAAACTCCGGCTCCGGCTGACCGGGCTTATCACATTTGTTGACTGCCAGAACAATCGGCTTGCCCGAGCGCAGCAGCATGGCTGCCACGTCCTGATCAGCCGCAGTAATACCAGTACGCAGGTCGGTGATAAAAATAATCACATCCGCATGTGAGATAGCCGTTTCTGCCTGAAAACGCATAAACTGCAAAATCTCGTTGTCATTATTCGGCTCAATGCCGCCGGTATCGATAATGGTAAAATCACGGCCGCGCCAGTCGCTCTCGGCATACAGGCGGTCGCGCGTTACGCCAGGCGTGTCCTCCACGATCGACAGGCGTTTGCCCGCCAGTCGATTAAATAACTGGCTCTTGCCGACGTTCGGCCGGCCCACGATCGCAACAATCGGTTTTGGCATATCGTTTCCCTCCTCTTTGCTCCGGGGGTGTCAGTCTTCAAAAATTTTGGCGAGCAAATCCGCGCCGTCAATTTCAACCGGCACAAGAGGCACGCCAATTGCTTCCGCAACCTGCTGCGGGGTGTAATCATCCAGAAATACATCGCCGCCGTCACGCAGCATGTTAGCCGAAATCAGCACACGCTCACCCAGTTCACGGTCTTTCAGCTGCGCGATCAAATCCTGTCCGGTGATCAAACCCGCAACCGAAACGCGATGTCCAAAAAAGTCATTGCGGATTTCCACTACTTTTCCATTCAAATTATCGCATTTTGCAGCCGCTTCGTCAAGCAGAACCGCCATAGACGGCGCCGCTGCCGCACCGGTGGCAATGGTGAACGGGCGTGCCGTGCGGCCCTTGTAATCGGGCAGCGCAAGTCGGAACTCCTCCATAAACAGCGGCAGCATACCGATGCCGTTTTCAAACTGGGTGAATTCCTCGTAATACTCGGTATCCGGCAGCGACCGTTCGGCTTTGAGATACAGCTCATCCCCGCACCAGACCAACCGTGTGCCCAATTCGCGCAAACACTCGTCCGCAAACGGCTCGACGATGTCCAAAATGGCCTCAGCCGCTGCCTTGTCGGTCGGCGCGAGCGGATACAATCCCTCACGGTGGCGCGTCATACCGAATGGCACGACCGAAATCGTATTCACCGCGGGATACAGCGCTTTGAGGTCGCGCAGTGAGCGTTTCAATTCCTCGCCGTCGTTTAAGCCCTTGCACACCACGAGCTGACAGTTCATCTGGATGCCGCCCTCGGCAAAGCGGTTCATGATTTTCAGTGCTTCACCTGCGCGCGGGTTGCGCAGCATCTTAACGCGCAGTTCCGGATTGGTGGTCTGCACCGAAATGTTGACCGGCGAAATATGCATACGCAGAATACGGTCAACATCCGCTTCGGACAAATTGGTCATTGAAATATAATTGCCCATCAGAAAGGACATACGCGCGTCGTCATCCTTGACATAAAGCGTTTTTCGCATACCGCGCGGCAGCTGGTCGATGAAACAGAATACACACTTGTTCGAGCACTGCTTCATGCCATCCATCAGGTAGTGTTCAAAATTTAGTCCGAGCGGCTCACCCTCGCGCTTGTGCACATGCACCTCGCGCAGAGTTTTACCGTCCGCTTCCATCACCTGCAAAGTGAGCGAAGCGTCATAGCTGTAAAATTTGTAATCCAACACATCGCGAATCGCGGTGCCGTCAATTTGCAGCAGGGTTTCGCCTGCTTGCATCCCTGCGCGCTCCGCCGGACTGCCCGCGTCCACGCTGACAATTTTTGACGCCATACAGCGCCCTCCTTTCGGCAATTTCCTTTTCCCGTGCTATGCGCGGCACATCTTCTTTGTTTGGAGCGCTTGCGGCCCCTCACACAAGACGAAGCCAAAAAAAATGGAGAAGTCGTTGCCGCCTTCTCCATCTTCTCTTCTGTTTTCGCCTTACGCTTCCTTAACGGCGACAACCTCACGGCCGTTGTAATAACCGCAAGCCTTGCACATTCTGTGAGCCAGCTTCATCTCGCCACAGTGCGGGCACTTAGTCATGCCGGGCAGAGAGAGCTTCCAATGAGAGTTACGACGCTTGTCACGACGGGCTTTCGATACCTTTCTCTTCGGTACTGCCATGGTGGATACACCTCCTACTCTATCTTCTTTATTTTTTATTAACGAACTTTAATTGCGCTCATCCTCACCAGAATCGAGCAGAGCGCGCAGCGCGGCAAAACGCGGGTCAATCTGCTTGCTTTCGCAGTCACAATCGACCTCATTGCGGTCGGCGCCGCAGTACGGACACAGGCCCTTGCAATCCTCCTTGCACAGATAGGTCATCTGCACCTGAAGAATCAATGCGGGTACCATCACATCCGCCGGATCCACGCTGTCACCGGTCAGCACGAAAAGATCATCCTCTTCCTCCGCATCGGGGTCGTCCGACAAAACCGTATCGACCTCCGCTGTCAGCAGAATCTGAAGAGGCTTGAGACAGCGCGCACAGGCGGTGGAGTAAATCGTTTTGATCGTTCCCTTGAGCCGCAATATGCCGCTTTCACCGGAAACCTCGCCGCTCATCTGAACCGGGCTTTGAAACGGTTTGGCTCCGTACAAAGTCTCTTCCCGCAAGTCGATTGTTTCGGAAAACGGAATCGACGCATGCTGAGACGCGGTCAGTTTTTTTAAATCAATCTTCATGTCAACCTCACATGGTACTAAGATAGTATACTACACCCAATCCTGCTTTGTCAACCAAAAAATACGGCAAAAAACGCATTTCTCTATCCGGCGGGAGCACTTCCCTTTTCTTCCGAAATGCGGTATACTGAATGCGTTCCATTATTTTTTACAGAAAAGGATACCACATCTTGAGAGAATATTATATCACAAAAAACGACAGCGGGCAACGGCTGAACAAATTTCTTGAAAAAGCTGTGCCGCTGCTGTTCGGCGGCATGATGCACAAGTATCTGCGACTCAAACGCATCAAGGTCAACGGCAAGCGCACGGAAGCCGCCTACCGTCTTTGCGAAGGTGACGCGGTGCAACTCTACCTCAACGACGAATACTTCAACGCGCCCCGCGAGGAAGAGGCCTTCCGCCGCATCACGCAGCCCCAGGTCCGCATCGTCTATGAGGACGAAAACATCCTGCTGGCGGACAAAGCGCCCGGCATGGTCGTACATGCTGACGAGCACGGCGACACTAATACACTCATCGCGCACATTCAGGCCTATCTGTTTCAATCCGGCGCGTGGAATCCGGAGGACGCAGCCTCGTTTGCGCCCGCGCTGTGCAACCGCATCGACCGTAACACCGGCGGCATTGTCATCTGCGCCAAAACCGCCGAAGCACTGCGTATTCTCAACGAACGCATCAAGGATCGCGAGCTGGAAAAGCGCTATCTGTGTGTCGTGCACGGCAGACCGGTACCGCCCGAAGGAGTCATTGAAAACTATCTGCGGCGAGATGAAAAACGCAAACAGGTCACGCTGCATAAAACGCGCGTCCCCGGTGCGAAAACCGCCAAAACACGCTATCGCACGCTTGCCAGCAGCGGCAAGCTGTCGCTGGTCGAATGCGAACTGCTCACCGGGCGCACCCACCAAATTCGCGCACACATGGCATCCATCGGCTGTCCGCTGCTTGGAGACGGCAAATATGGCACAAATGAGTTAAACCGTCCCTACCGAGAAAACGGCCAGCTGTTGTACGCCTATTCGCTGACGTTTCGCTTCGAACAGAACGCCGCCGCGCTCTCTTATTTAAACGGCCGTACGTTCTATGTCCAGCATATCCCCTTTGTGGAAAAGTATTTCCCGAACTACCATATTCAGCAAGATAAATAAAAAGGTAGGCACACAAACGTGCCTACCTTTTTTCATGTCATTGCAACCAGGATGGCTTTTCACGCATTCGCACGCCCGCTGCAATGCCGAGCGCGGCATACATTGTCACCACCGAGGTGCCGCCGTAAGAGAAAAACGGCAACGTCAAGCCCATAACGGGCAGCAAACCGACATTCATAAAGATATTCATGAACGTCTGAAACAGGAACATGCCGCCCACGCCTACCGCCAGCAGCGCGGAAAACGTAGTGGATGCGCGGTAAGAGACGTAAAACAACCGCAGAATGAGCAGACCCAGCAGGCAGATAATCAGCATACAGCCAATAAAGCCCAATTCCTCACCCGCAACCGAAAAGATGTAGTCGGTCTGGTTCTCCGATACCATCTGCATCTGTGTCATCGTGCCGTGCGTCAGCCCCTGCCCGGAAAATTGGCCGGATCCGATGGCGATTTTACCGTAGGTCGACTGCATGGAAGCATCCGGATCGATAGATGGATCAAATAACACCAGAATACGGGTTTTTTGATAATCCTTCAAGATAAAATTCCAGATGATCGGGATGCTGATAATACCGAGTCCAAAACCCGCGCCCAGCCATTTGAGCGAAAGCCCCGCAGCAAACAGCATAATGAGCGCAATCATAAAGTATTGGATTGCCATGCCGGTATCACCCGAAGCGATAACGACCGCACCCATCATGATCAGCGTATGCAGACCGATGACGAACAACCCGCGCCACTCGCTGATATGATCTTTAATTTCCGAGATATGTGCGGCAAGCGTGAAAATGAAGATCAACTTACCCAGTTCACCCGGCTGCAAACTGGTGGGGCCCAGATCCAGCCATGCGCGCTGACCATTCACTTCGGTACCCAGCGGAGTAAACAGCAGCAACTGCAAGCCAATGTTGACCAGCACAAAAATTTTCCACCAGCCGCTCATTCCCTCCAGATCGATCAGGCTCATCACCACAAACGCACCTAGACCGATGATAACCGCCGCGCCTTGAATAAATAGGTTGCGGGTACTTCCGTCATACACGGTTACCGGGTTGAGCGTTGCCGAATAGATCAGCACCATGCCGTACCCCGAGCAGACCAGTGCCAATATTGCCAGATACAGGTCGGTATTTTTGATATAATGCGTGACCGTTTTGAAAACGTCCATGCCGACCCTCCTTTTTGCTGAAATTATATACGCTTTATATCATACCACAACGCAGCCTCTTTTTCGAGTCACAAATTCGGCAAATTTTTCGCTCTATCCGCTGGAAAACTGTGCAGAACATTGTTATAATAATGTCACTGTGTAAAATGTACGGGAGGAACTGCTATGTTATCCGATATTGAAATCGCACAGGGCTGCCAGATGCGCCCAATCACCGAAGTCGCCGCGTCCGCCGGTCTGGATGCGGAGGATCTGGAACTATACGGAAAATACAAGGCCAAGCTGTCTGCCGATGTGTGGAAAAAGACGGCCGGTCAGCCGGACGGCAAGCTGGTGCTCGTCACTGCCATCAACCCCACTCCAGCCGGAGAGGGCAAGACAACCACGACCGTCGGCCTTGGCCAGGCGATGGCAAAGCTCGGCAAAAAAGCTATGATTGCGCTGCGCGAGCCATCCCTCGGCCCGGTGTTCGGCATCAAGGGCGGCGCTGCCGGCGGCGGCTATGCACAGGTCGTACCGATGGAGGACATTAACCTGCACTTCACCGGCGATATGCATGCCATCACAGCTGCCAACAACCTGCTGTGCGCCATGCTGGACAACCACCTGCAGCAGGGCAATGCGCTGGGCATCGACCCGCGCCGCATCATCTTCACCCGCGTCATAGATATGAACGACCGCGCCCTGCGCAACATCACCATCGGTCTGGGCGGCAAGGTCAACGGTGTCCCGCGCGAGGATCACTTTATGATTACGGTTGCCTCCGAGGTCATGGCTATTCTTTGCCTTGCCTCCGATCTGGAGGACCTCAAAAAGCGCTTCGGCGATATTCTGGTCGCATACTCTTATGAGGGCAAGCCAATTTACGCGCGCGACCTCAAGGCCGAAGGCGCTATGACCGCACTGATGAAGGATGCCATCAAGCCCAATCTGGTGCAGACACTGGAGGGCACGCCCGCGCTGATGCACGGCGGTCCGTTCGCTAACATCGCACACGGCTGCAACAGTGTGCAGGCCACTAAGCTCGCGCTTCGGCTCGCGGATATCGCGATCACCGAAGCCGGTTTCGGTGCTGACCTCGGCGCGGAAAAGTTTATGGACATCAAGTGCCGCAAGGCCGGCCTGTCGCCCGACTGCATCGTCATCGTTGCGACCGTACGCGCTCTGAAATATAACGGCGGCGTACCCAAGACCGAACTGAATGTCCCCAACATGGCGGCACTCGAACATGGTATCTGCAATCTGGACGCACATCTGGATAACATGAAAAAGTTCGGCGTGCCGACGGTCGTGGCCATCAACGCATTCCCGACCGACACCGCAGAAGAAGTGGAATTCATCCGTCAGCACTGCGCTGCGCGCGGCGTCCGGGTCGCCTTGTCCGAAGTATTCGCCAAGGGCGGCGAGGGCGGCAAGGCATTGGCCGAAGAGGTCCTTGCCGTGCTGGACGAAGGCAAGGCGGACTTCCATATGCTGTATGAAGATGAACTGCCGCTTGAAGAAAAGATCCGTAAGATTGCCAAGGAGATTTACGGCGCGCTGGGCGTAACCATCGCTCCTGCAGCACACAAGGAACTGATGAACATTACCGAGATGGGCTATGGCAATCTACCCGTTTGCGTTGCCAAGACCCAGTATTCCCTGTCCGATGACCCGGCGCTGCTCGGCCGTCCGACCGAATTTGTCGTCAATGTTCGCTCCGCTCGTCTTGCTGCGGGCGCAGGCTTTGTCGTGGTTGAAACTGGCGCCATTATGACCATGCCAGGCCTGCCCAAGGTGCCGGCTGCGGAAAAGATTGACGTCGATGCCGATGGCAAAATCACCGGTCTGTTCTAATCCCAATTTTAATCCATCAACAGGAGCCGCCGACAGGCGGCTTCTGTATTGCATCGACAAAACAGGGGGACCATATGGAAATTAGCCTGATTCTGGCAGAACAAATTGTGCAGCTTTTTCTCATTTTGTTCATGGGTTATATCATCGTCAAAGCCAAACTGCTGCACACCGAGGACAGCCGCAGCATTTCGGTAGTCATGGTATATATTGTGACGCCATGTGTGATTATCAATGCCTTTCAGGTGGAATACACGCCGCAGGTGATAGGCGGACTGCTTTATTCCTTTGCTTTTGCAGGCGTGGCACATCTGTTATTCCTGCTCATCGCCCGTGTGCTTGCCCGTCCGCTTCGGCTGGATGTCATCGAACGTGCCGTAATCATTTACACCAACGCAGGCATTCTGGTTATCCCGCTGGTGAATGCTCTGCTGGGCGCGGATTATGTCATCTATTCCTGCGCCTTCCTGGTCATTCAGCAAATCCTCATCTGGACGCACTGCCGCAGCCTGCTCTGCAACACCGGCGGCATGGAGTGGCGTAAAATTCTGCTCAACATCAACATCATCGCTATTGCCATCGGCTGCGCGCTGTTCCTGCTGCGCATTGAACTGCCCGACTTTATCAACCAAACGCTGAACACCACTGGATCAATGCTCGGTCCACTGGGCATGCTGCTGGCCGGCATGGTCATTGCGGATACCCCTCTCGCCCGGCTGTTCAGCGCACCGCGCGGCTATCTGGCAGCGGCGCTGCGCCTGCTGTTCTGTCCGCTGCTGACCGTGCTGCTGTTTCGCGCTGTCGGCGCTGCGGACCTGATTGCAGATGGCAAAAATATTCTGATGACCGTCTATCTGGCCTGCATCACACCCGCCTGTGCCACCGTCACCTCGCTGGCGCAGCTGTACGACCGGGACGCGGCGCACTCGAGCGCGCTTTATGTGCTGTCCACCCTGCTTTCCATCGTCACTATGCCGCTCATGATTGGCGTATACGACTGGCTCATCTGAGATTTGTCATAGAAACAGGCCGCACAGTGGACAAATTCATTTGCTCTGGTGTATAATAGCCATACGGCAGTGAATCACACTGTCCTATGACCGCAAACTGACTCAAACAGGAGGTTATTATCATGGAAAATCCTGAAAAGCTGCTGGATTTACTCAGTCAGGACGCTCGCCTGACCCCCGCCCAGCTTGCCGCCATGACCGGTGCAAGCGAGCAAGAGGTCACAGAGGCAATCCGGACTTTTGAAAAGAATTCTACAATCCTGGGCTATAAGACCGTTATTGACTGGGACAAAACCGCAAAGGAAAGCGTAACCGCACTCATCGAGGTTAAAATCACCCCGCAGAAGGGCATGGGCTTTGACGAAATCGCGCGTCAAATCTACTCCCACCATCAGGTGGAAAGCGTTTATCTGATGAGCGGCGGCTTTGACCTGACGGTCATCATCAAGGACCGCTCCATGCGAGAAGTGGCGCGCTTTGTTTCCGAACAGCTCGCGCCGATGGAAAACGTCCTTTCGACCGGCACACATTTCATTTTGAAAAAGTATAAGGATTACGGCGTGGAATTTGACCCCTCAGATAATGACAAAAGAGAGGTCATGATTGCATGGTAGATTACGAACAGCTGCTCTCCGACCGGGTCAAGGAGGTCAAGCCCTCCGGCATCCGTAAATTCTTCGATGTGGTTGCAACCATGCCCGACGCAATTTCGCTCGGCGTGGGCGAACCGGATTTTGAAACCCCGTGGCAGATTCGCCGCGCTGGTATCCAATCGTTGGAAAAAGGCCAGACCTTCTACACCTCCAACTGGGGTCTTGCCGAGCTTCGCCGCCAAATCGCGGCGCTGACCCGACGCAAATATCAGCTTTGCTATGATGCGGATAAGGAAATTCTGGTGACGGTAGGCGGCTCCGAGGCAATCGACAACGCTATCCGTGCACTGGTCAACCCCGGCGACGAAGTCCTGATTCCTGAGCCGAGCTTTGTCTGCTATACGCCGCTGACCCAGATGGCAGGCGGCGTACCCGTCGCGCTGCCCACGCGTGTAGAGGATCAGTTCAAGCTGACTGCAGACGCGCTGCGCGCGGCCATTACGCCGCACACCAAGCTGCTGATTCTCCCCTATCCCAACAATCCAACCGGCGCCATCATGACACGGGACGAGCTGGAAGCGATCGCAGCTGTCCTGCGTGACACTAACATCGTCGTTCTGTCGGACGAAATCTATTGCAGCCTGACCTACGGCAAGGACCCGCATGTCTGCTTTGCCGAACTGCCTGGCATGCAGGAGCGCACCATCGTTGTAGACGGCTTCTCCAAGTCCTACGCGATGACCGGCTGGCGTCTCGGCTGGGCGATGGGCCCCAAAGAGCTGATGCGCCACATCTGCAAAGTGCATCAGTTCGGTATCATGTCCGCACCGACCACCGCACAGTTTGCGGGCATTGAGGCCATCCGTTCCGGCGAGGACGATATTGAACGCATGCGCACGCAATACGACATCCGCCGCCGCTTCTTGCTCGGTGAGCTGCGCTCGATGGGGCTGGAATGCTTCGAGCCGCAAGGCGCGTTCTATATGTTCCCGTCCATCACCTCGACCGGGCTGTCGTGCGAGGAATTCTGCGAGCGTCTGCTCAAAGAGGAGAAGGTCGCCGTCGTACCGGGCAGCGCCTTTGGCGCAAGCGGCGAAGGCCACGTGCGTATTTCCTATTCCTATTCCATGAATCATCTGCGGGAAGCCTGTTTCCGCATGCGCAAATTCCTGCAATCCTTATCCTAAAAACAAAACGGCCCGTTTCTTTGGAAACGGGCCGTTTTTTATACAATACAAGCTTTGTCTCAGAACACGCAGTACTGCTTCATATACGCATCCATCAACGGCAGCAAATCGGCATACTCTGCCTTGTCCGCCAGATACTCGCGGATATCCTGAACGGTAACGAGCGCATGCACCTTGATGCCGAACTCCTCGCCAACCTCCATAACCGCAGTCTTGCCCGGTGTGGTGCCGACCTCGCAGCGGTTGACCGAAATGAACATATCAGTTACCTTGACATCTGCGCAGCCCTTGAGCACCGGCATGGTCTCGCGGATCGCCGTGCCTGCCGTAATTACATCCTCGATGATGATAACGCGATCGCCGTCCTTCGGTTTGTAGCCGACGATATTGCCGCCCTCGCCGTGGTCCTTAGCCTCCTTGCGGTTGAAGAAAAAGGGCTTGTCAATGCCGTAGTTCCGAGCCAGCGCACCGGAAACCGATGTCGCCAGCGGAATACCCTTATACGCAGGGCCGAACATCGCGTCAAAGTTATCACCGATGGTCTCCTTGACCAGTGCTGCATAGAACTCACCCAGGCGGGAGTTCTGCAAACCGGTTTTATAATTGCCGGTATTGACAAAATACGGTGTCTTGCGGCCGGACTTGGTCGTAAAGTCGCCGAAGCGCAGCACATCCGCGCTCATCATAAACTCAATAAATTCCTTTTTGGCCTGAGAAAGCATAACTTGTTCCACCTTTATTTTCATTTGTCACCAGTATACCAGATTTAACCGGCAGAAACAAGCCGTCTGCAACACAGAAAAAGCCTGAAGCGGCCGCTTCAGGCTTTTTCTGTGTTTTATCGGAGCACCGCGCCCTGATCAGCCGAGGTAACCAGACGCGAATAGCGGTACAGCCAGCCCGACTTGATGTTGGGCTCACGCGGCACAAACTTTGCGCGGCGCGCCTCCATCTCCTCGTCGGAAATCTGGACATTGACCTTGCTGTTCGGGATATCGATGGCAATGATATCGCCCTCTTTGATCAGCGCGATCTCGCCGCCCGCAGCGGCTTCCGGCGAAACGTGGCCGATGGATGCGCCGCGGGACGCGCCGGAGAAGCGACCGTCCGTGATGAGCGCGCAGTCCTTATCGAGCTGCATGCCGGCCAGTGCAGAGGTTGGGTTGAGCATCTCGCGCATGCCGGGACCGCCCTTCGGGCCTTCGTAGCGAATGACCACAACATCCCCCTTATGAATATCTCCGGCATAGATAGCCTTGATTGCGTCATCCTCGGAATCGAACACGCGCGCCGGGCCTTCGTGCACCATCATTTCCGGTGCGACAGCCGAACGCTTGACGACACAGCCGTTCTTGGCAATGTTACCCCACAACACCGCAATGCCGCCTGTCTCGGAATACGGATTCTCCAGCGGACGCACAACCTCGGGATTCTTGTTCTCGACGCCCTCAAGGTTCTCGCCTACCGTTTTGCCGGTCGCGGTGATAAGCGACAGGTCAAGCAGGTCCCGCTTGGTAAGCTCCTTCATGATGGCCGGTACGCCGCCCGCCATGTACAGCTCTTCGATATGGTGCGGACCAGCCGGCGCCAGATGACAGATATTCGGCACCTTGGCAGACAGCTCGTTGAGTACATTCAAGTCCAGCGGCACGCCCGCTTCGTTCGCCAACGCCAACAGATGCAGCACCGAGTTGGTCGAGCAGCCAATCGCCATTTCACAGGTCAGCGCATTGCGGAAGGCTGCAGGCGTCAGAATGTCGCGCGGCTTGATATCGCGGCGTAACAATTCCATAATCTGCATACCCGCATGCTTGGCCAGATGAATACGCGCGGCATGCACAGCCGGAATTGTACCGTTGCCGGGCAGTGCCATGCCGATCGCTTCGGACAGGCAGTTCATCGAGTTTGCCGTATACATACCCGAACACGAACCGCAACCCGGACACGATCCACACTCGCATTCCTCGAGCTTCGCATCATCAATCAGTCCAGCTTTGTACGCACCGACCGTCTCAAAGGTCTTGGAAAGCGAAATTTCCTGTCCGTCATAATGACCGGCCAGCATCGGGCCGCCGGAAATGATGATAGACGGGATGTTGAGGCGCGCCGCGGCCATCAGCATGCCGGGCACAATCTTGTCACAGTTCGGGATGAGCACGAGTGCATCAAACTGATGCGCCTGCGCAAGCGTCTCAACGCTGTCCGCAATCAGCTCACGGCTGGGCAGCGAGTACTTCATGCCGATATGGCCCATGGCGATGCCGTCACATACGCCGATAGCCGGAACCAGTACCGGCGTGCCGCCTGCGATACGCACGCCTGCCTTGGCAGCGTCCGCAATTTTATCCAGATTGATATGACCGGGGATAATCTCACTGTATGCGGAAACCACACCGATGATCGGCTTTTTCATCTCTTCTTCGGTCAAACCGCAGGCACGCAGAAGCGAACGATTGGGCATACGCTCTGCACCCGCAGTGATATTGTCACTTCTTTTGGACACGGGGATTCCCTCCTCTTTTGCGAAACAGGCGGGCGGAAACCCGCCCGCCTGTGCGCAGTATTTTTTACTTTTTCAGCCAGCTCATCATGCCGCGCAGCTTCTTGCCGGTCTCCTCAAGCTGGGTATTTGCCTCCAGCTCACGGGTCGCCAGGAAGCGTGCACGACCGCCCGCTCTGTTCTCCTGAATCCACTCGGAAGCAAAGGTGCCGTCCTGGATTTCGCGCAGGATCTTCTTCATCTCCTTGCGGGTCTCCTCGGTGATGATGCGCTTGCCGGTGCGGTAATCGCCGTACTCCGCAGTGTCGGAGATAGAGTAACGCATCTTGGCAAAGCCGCCTTCGTTGATCAGGTCAACAATCAGCTTCATCTCATGTACACACTCAAAGTAAGCGTTCTCCGGTGCATAGCCCGCTTCAACCAGCGTCTCAAAGCCAGCCTTCATCAGCTCGCAAACGCCGCCGCACAGAACAGCCTGCTCACCGAACAGGTCGGTCTCGGTCTCGGTCTTGAAGGTAGACTCCAGAATACCCGCACGGCCGCCGCCGATACCGCAAGCATAAGCCAGCGCGATATCCATCGCCTTGCCGGTTGCATCCTGATGTACACATACCAGATCCGGAACGCCCTGACCCTCAGTGTAAGTACGACGAACGATGTGGCCCGGGCCCTTCGGCGCGATCATGATAACGTCAACGTCTGCCGGCGGAACGATCTGCTTGAAGTGAATATTGAAGCCGTGCGCAAACGCAAGGCAGTTGCCCGGCTTGAGGTGCGGCGCAATAGACTCCTTATAGATGTCCGCCTGCTTTTCGTCCGGAACCAGCATCATAACGATGTCGCCCGCCTCAGCAGCGTCAGCCGGCGTCATAACGGTCAGGCCGTAATCCTTTGCCTTTGCTTCATGCTTGGAGCCCGGACGCAGGCCAACGACAACATTGACACCCGAATCCTTCAGGTTCATCGCATGTGCATGGCCCTGAGAACCAAAACCGATGATAGCAACGGTCTTGCCGTCCAGCAGGGACAGGTTGCAGTCCGAATCATAGAACATCTTTACCATTTTTAACTCCTCCTAAATATATATAAATGAAATTAGGAAAACAAATTGAATATACCGCCGTTACTTCTCAATAGCGGTAACACCCGAACGGCTCATCTCCATCACTTCAAAGTTGGAGATGACATCCAGAAACGCATCGATGCGGCTGGGCACCTCGGACAGCTCGACAATCATCGACTGATCGGTAGATTCCACAATATGTGCATCATATAGCTCACACAACTGGCGGATGGCATCGCGCTCACTGCCGGCTTCCGCATGAAGTTTGACGAATACCAGCTCACTGCAGCAGGAATCATCCTCCTGCAAATGATCGACACGCTGCACCTCTTCCAACTTAAGCAGCTGCTTGATAATCTGCTCAAGAATGGGTTCGTCGCCCTGCACGATAATGGACATGCGGGAAATCTTGGGATCGGTGGTCGCCGATACGGTCAACGAGTCAATGTTATAGCCGCGACGGCCAAACAAGCTGGACACACGCGCCAGTACGCCCGCATTATTCTGCACGGTCACAGAAAGGATATATTTTTCCATTTTCTACTCCTTTCTCAGTCCGCCACGATATCGTCCACCGTACCACCCGCGGGAATCATGGGCAGTACGCGCTCATCCTTGTCGATGCAGCAGTCGATCAGCACCGGACCGGTGCGCTCAAGCGCATCCGCCAGCGCCGCGCGCAGCTCCGCAATGTTCGTCACGCGGAAGCCGCGGCCGCCAAACGCATCGGCAAGCTTGATATAATCGGTCTTACGATACAAATTGGTCTGGGAATAGCGTTTTTCATAAAACATGGTCTGCCACTGACGCACATTACCCAGCACGTTGTTGTTCATAATAATCGTGATAATCGGCAGATTATAGGTAACCGACGTGCACAACTCGTTCAGATTCATATGGAATGAACCGTCGCCCGTGATATGGACCACCGTCTTTTCCGGGAAAGCAACCTGCGCGCCCATTGCCGCGCCGTAGCCAAATCCCATCGTACCCAAACCACCGGAAGTCAGAAAATGACGCACCTTACGGCAGCGGTTATACTGTGCCGACCACAGCTGATGCTGGCCGACATCGGTCGCAACGATGGCGTCATCCCCAATCATGTCATACAGCGTGCGCAGCAACTGATGCGGATGAATAACGCTGTCATCATCCTTGGGCACATAGTCAAGTGTTTTGTGCCACTCGGCAATCTGTGCGCGCCATGCCTCGTGCTTCGCTTCTTTTACATACGGCAGCAGCGCTTGGAGGAAATTCTCTGCATCGCTGACCACCGAATAATCCACGCCGATGTTCTTATTGATCTCGGCCGCGTCAATATCAATATGTATAATCTTTGCCTTGGGGGCAAAGCGCCGCGGATTGGTCGCCACACGGTCGGAGAAACGCGCGCCGATGCAGATCAGCAAATCGCTGCGCTCAACCGCCCATGCCGCCGAAACCGTGCCATGCATACCGACCAAACCCAAACTCAGCGGCTCGGTGTCCGGAATGCAGCCAATCGCCATCATAGTGTGCGCAGAAGGGATATCCGCCCGGCGCATCAACTCGAGCAGTGCCGCACCGGCATTTGCCGTCTCCACGCCGCCGCCATAATAAATAATCGGACGCTCCGCCTGTGCGATCATACCAGCAACCGTTTCCAGCTGCTCCGTCGTTACATCATACGTCTCATGAACCTCGACCTTAGGGGCCGGAATATATTCGCACTCCGCGCTTGTAACATCCTTCGGGATATCGATCAATACCGGACCGGGTCGGCCGGACGCCGCGATGCGGAACGCGTTACGGATGGTATCGGCCAGTTCCTCCACATGGCGCACGACGAAGTTGTGCTTGGTGATCGGCATGGTGATACCGGCGATGTAAACCTCCTGAAAGGAATCGCGTCCAATCAGGCTCGTACCGACGTTGCCGGTGATGGCAACCATCGGAATGGAATCCATGTAAGCTGTTGCAATGCCCGTAACCAGATTGGTTGCGCCCGGGCCGCTCGTTGCCAGACACACGCCAACCTTACCGGTCGCGCGCGCATAGCCGTCAGCTGCGTGGGCAGCGCCCTGCTCATGGGCGGTTAAAATATGTCGAATGCGGTCGCTGTTTTTGTAAAGCGCATCATAGATGTTGAGGACTGCGCCACCCGGATAACCGAAAATCGTATCGACTCCCTGCTCTACCAGCGCTTCCACCAAAATCTCAGAACCATTCTTTACCATGCGAATCCGCCTCCTTTCTTCAAATCACAAAATAAAAAAAAGCCTCTGTCTCTACAAAGAGACAAAGACTATTCCTCTGCGGTACCACTCTTTTTGCCGCGTATCATTGGATTGCATACTGCGGCCACTCACTCGATCCTTTAACGCAGATCACGCGGAACGCCTTACACAGGGCCTTATTTCATCCCATTTCAGACGCTCGGCTCACGGAGGACTTTCGCACTTTCCTTCCTCCACCGCCTTGCACCACCCGGCGGCTCTCTCTTTTGGATTCCAGACGCTACTTTTCCGGTCATCGCCAACTTGCATTGTTCAAAATGTAATTCATATTATAAATCCGCTTACAGCGAATGTCAACAACTATTTCGTATTTTACTTTGTTAAATTCTTGTCTGGGTATATTCTTCCGTTTTTGTGCTATACTACCGGTAAATTCTGATAGAAAAGAGGCCGAAACATGGCTGTTCCCCTGCTTCGTACGCTGATTCTATACTTTGCAGTCATCGCTGCAGTGCGCTTGATGGGCAAACGTCAGATCGGTGAACTGGATCCGTCCGAGCTGGTCATCACCATCCTGGTTTCCGATCTGGCAGCGGTTCCCATGCAGGATCTGGGCATCCCGATGTTCGCTGGACTGGTCCCTATCGCCACACTCATCGTACTCGAAATCCTGCTCAGCTGGATTGCACTCAAAAGCCGCGCATTTCGGCGGCTGCTCAACGGTCAACCCGCCATTATCATCCGCGGCGGGCAGCTGGATATCCCTAAGCTGCGCGAAATGCGTCTGACAACCGATGAAATTATCGAAACGCTGCGCAAGCAAAATGTATCCTCCGTGTCCGATGTCAAATATGGCGTCATCGAGCCGGACGGCACGCTGTCTGTAATTCTCAAGCAACCGCAACAGCCGGTCACGGCGGAAATGCTGGGCATCACCCCCAAGGACACCGGTTTGCCTCTGGTCGTTGTGTCCGACGGCAAGCTGGTGCGCCGATCTCTGCGCTTGCTGCAGCTCGATCCCAAAGATATTGAAAACCGGCTGCGAAACCAAAGCCTTGCCGTGTCCGACGTATTTCTAATGACACTGGATGACTGCGGCAACAGCTTCATCCAAAGAAAGGAGAAACGCTGATATGCGGCGTCTTTGCATCGCTTTGCTGCTTCTGGCGCTGCTCATCTGGGGCAGCTGGTGGAGTCTGCATGCGGTAGAGCAAGTTACCAGTAGCATCGTCCTTGAAATTCAAGCAGGCGAGCTGGACAAAGCGCACCAGCACTGGGACAGTGCGCAGCTTTTGCTTGGCTCCCTGCTGCTGCACGACGAGATTGATCAGGCGGACCGGCTGTTCGACCGCGTGCTTGCTGCACATGAGTCCGAAAGTTCAGAGGATTTCCTGCTCGATTGCACGGAACTGCTTGCACAATTAAATCACTTACCCGAGCTGGAACGCCCCAGCCTTATCAACCTGTTGTGATTCCCCAAATTCTACTCTGAAATTTTGTAGGTTTTGATATAGCATTTCCCTTTTATATATGATAATATTTATTTGTAATTAGTATTTATTTTCAATAATAAGAAAGGGAGCTGCTTTATGAATAACGCCGCCTATAAAAAGCTCGATTACAGTCTTTCTCTGATTTCCACTGCGGCCGACGGCAAAAATTTCGGCTGCATCATCAATTCTTTGCATCAGGTAACCTCTTCCCGCCCGCCAAAGTTCACGCTGTCCCTCAATAATGATTCCGCCACCGGCGCCGCACTCAAAAAGTCCGGCGTTGCCGCCGTCACCCTTCTTGCACAGGATGCGGAGGAGAAAATCGTCAACGAATTCGGCTACAAATCCGGTCGCGCGATCGATAAATTTGCTGCTTTTCCCTTTGAGAAGGACGAAAACGGCTGTCCTTGGCTGCGCGAGGGCATGGTATCACGCCTAAGTCTGCGTGTGACCGAAACGGTGGCCATCGGCTCATACACGCTGTTTGTCTGCGAACTAACCGACGCTGAGGTACTTGCCGACGGGGACTGCCTGACCGTAAAGGCGCTCGAAGGCCGTGGCAAAGATGCACCGCCTGCCGCACCCGTTTATCATGAAGTCGGGCCGGATGCCGGCTGGAAATGCACAGTCTGCGGCTATGTCCGACTGGATGATACCATCCCGGATGACTATGTCTGCCCAATCTGCCGCGCTCCGCGCAGTAAATTTGTCAAGCGAAGCGAAACCTAATCACCTTCACCCTCCCTTTTGCCGCTCCTTTCAAAAAAAGGAGCGGTTTTCTTGTCTTTTGACGCCCCCTGTGCTATGATGAAGCAAAGGCAGGTGGAGTTATATGAAAAGCATCAAACCCGGCCGCGGCCCCTCTATGATGGGTGGTTTTGGCTCTGTATTCGGCATCATTTTCGGCATCTTCTGGACGGTGCTTGCCGCGTCTATGACACAAGGTTTTGGCCTGGTCGGCATCATCTTCCCGTTGTTCGGCGTGTTGTTTATCATCATCGGCATATGCAACGCCGTTTACAACTTCAAAAATGCTACCGGTAAAAACCGTTATTCCGAATTCGATATCACGGATGATGCTGAAGAACCCGATCCACTCAACCAGTATTTTGGCAGCAAGCCAGAAAACACCTCCGATACCCTGTCATCGGGCAGCAGCTTCTGTCCCTACTGTGGCGCACCGGTGCAAAGTGATTTTGCCTTTTGCCGCAAATGCGGAAAGGCTTTGCCAAAGGAGTAATCAGTTATGAAAAAAGTTCTATTTGTCAACGGTTGCATCCGCGGAAATGCATCGCGCTCCCTGCGGCTGGCCCGACGACTGGTCAGCCGCATCCCGGATGCAGAA
The DNA here is from genome assembly GCF_052117165.1 of Agathobaculum sp. LCP25S3_E8. NCBI lineage: Bacteria > Bacillati > Bacillota > Clostridia > Eubacteriales > Butyricicoccaceae > Agathobaculum > Agathobaculum sp. LCP25S3_E8. Next base: position 651 of record NZ_JBQKJR010000021.1, on the reverse strand, counting down.
ATTGAGGTATTGCAGCTTTCCGCGCTGCATCTGACGCCTTACGGCGCTGACGACATTGCCGAGCGCGATGCACTATCCTCTGCCGGCGCTTTCGACACGCCGTTCTTCGCACTCGCCAACCAATTCAAAGCGGCGGACGCTGTTGTGTTGGCCTGCCCGTTCTGGGATATGGGCGTGCCGTCCATGGTGCGAACTTATCTGGAGCATTTGTGCGTGACCGGTCTGACCTTCCACTATGGCAGTGACAATTATCCCGTAGGAGACTGCCGCTTGCAGCGATTTGTTTATGTCACCACGCGCGGCGGTGTGGTGGATAACCGCGACCCCGTGCTCACCGACCACGCTTCCGCTTATCTGCTGTCCATCTGCAAACTGCTCAGCCACGGACGCTTTGACACACTCGCCGCGGAAGGGCTGGACATCATCGGCAACGATGTAGAAGCTCTGCTCTGTGCAGCTGAAGCGCAGGCAGATGACATCGCGCAGCATTTCTGGGAATAACCTTTTTTCTCAGAAAGCAGAAAAACGCCGGAGACCGACTGTGAAGTGACCCCCAAAAGTTAGACAATATTTGAAAGCAAAAATTGTTTAAGCAGCCGAAAGGGCTTGTTGTCTGTGAATTGCAGGCGGCAAGCCCTTTAGCTTTGCCTT
>NZ_JBQKJR010000020.1:0-49977 GCF_052117165.1 Agathobaculum sp. LCP25S3_E8 | reverse complement strand
TGATGACAACTTTTTGATACTTTTATGTTGCTGCTGTGCCAACAGCAGAATTCCTAACAGTCCGCGGGCACCTTCGTATCACACGAAACAAGGTGTCCTTACGGACGCACGACCGGTATCTACAAGACCGGTATTTTCCCCGATTCGGATTTGTACAGCCGATTGGATAAGGCAGATGTGAATTTTGCAGCCGAAATACCGACGCAGACTTCGCCGATGCTGACTATCCTGCTCAGTTATGCACTGCCGATTATTCTGATTGTCGTGGTTGGCCAGTGGCTGAGCAAAAAGATGATGAAGAGTATGGGCGGCAACGCGATGAGCTTTGGCAAGTCGGGAGCGAAAATCTATGCGGAAACCGAAACCGGCAAGACTTTCGCAGATGTAGCCGGACAGGACGAGGCCAAGGAAGCGCTGACCGAAATTGTGGATTTCCTGCACAACCCGAATAAATATGCCTCCATCGGCGCAAAGCTGCCCAAGGGCGCGCTGCTGGTCGGCCCTCCGGGCACCGGTAAAACGCTGCTGGCGAAGGCAGTAGCCGGCGAAGCGCATGTTCCGTTTTTCTCGATTTCCGGTTCCGAATTTGTCGAAATGTTTGTTGGTATGGGCGCGGCAAAGGTGCGCGACCTGTTCAAGCAGGCGAGTGAAAAAGCGCCGTGTATTGTATTCATCGATGAGATTGATACCATCGGCAAAAAGCGTGACGGCGGCGGCATAGGCGGTAATGACGAACGTGAGCAGACGCTCAACCAGCTGCTGACCGAGATGGACGGCTTTGACGGCACCAAGGGCGTAGTCATTCTGGCGGCAACCAACCGTCCGGAATCGCTCGACCCCGCGTTGCTGCGTCCCGGCCGATTTGACCGGCGTATTCCGGTACAGCTGCCCGATTTACAGGGCCGTATCGCGATTTTGAAGGTGCATGCTAAGGATGTTCACATGTCCGGAACCATTGATTTCAATGCGATTGCGCGTGCAACCTCGGGTGCGTCCGGCGCGGATTTGGCAAACATTATCAACGAAGCGGCGCTGCGCGCGGTGCGTCTGGGACGCAGCGCAGTCGAGCAGGCCGATTTGGAAGAGAGCGTGGAGACGGTCATCGCGGGTGCGCAGCGCAAGAATGCGGTGCTCAGCGCGAAGGAAAAGGAAATCGTGGCTTATCACGAAATCGGACATGCGTTGGTGGCGGCCAAGCAGTCTAATTCCGCGCCAGTCACCAAAATTACTATTATACCGCGCACCTCGGGCGCACTGGGCTATACGATGCAGGTGGATGAGGGCGAGCACAATTTGATGACGCGCGAGGAGCTGCTGAACAAGGTGACCACGTTGACGGGCGGTCGTGCGGCGGAGGAGCTGATTTTCGGTTCGATAACCACTGGTGCATCCAACGATATTGAGCAGGCAACCAAGCTGACGCGGTCGATGATTACGCGGTACGGCATGAGCCGGCGATTTGATATGGTGGCGCTGGAAACCGTAACCAATCAGTATCTGTCTGGCGATACCTCTCTGGCCTGCTCAGCGCAGACTGCGGCGCAGATTGATGAGGAAGTTGTGCAGACCGTGAAAACTGCGCACGAAAAGGCAGTTGGCATTTTGCAGGAGAATATGGAGGCACTGCACCGTCTGGCGCACCATCTGCTGGAAAAGGAAACCATAACAGGCGAGGAGTTTATGGATTTGCTGAACAAAACAGAGAATGGGTAAAATGGAGGCGGCTCTGATGAAAAACAAACCTGGAAGCATTCCGTGGATTTTGATTGGATTGTTTTTGTTGGTTATGGGCCTGTATTTTCTCGTTCATCCGCAGGAAACGTTGCTTTCGGTGGCTTGGTTGTTTGGATTGACCATGCTGGTTTCCGGTGCGGCGGACTTGGTGGTTTATGCCGCGCGCAAATGGGTGTATGGGCTTTCCGGCTGGTTTCTGGCGGATGGCATCATTGATGTGTTGCTCGGTGTTGTGTTCTTGTGTAATGGCTGGCTGGCGGTTGAGATACTGCCGTACGTGCTGGCTGTGTGGGCGGTTGGTTCCGGCGTTGTCAAATGTGCGGGAGCGCTGGTTTACCGCAGAAGCGGGATGCCGTTTTGGGGTGTGCAGCTTGGCGTAGGCGCAGTCGTGCTGCTGTTTGGTGCAGCGATTTTAATGCACCCGATGATTGCAGTAGTAGCAATCTCGGTGGTAATTGCGATTGTGCTGATTGCGCAGGGCCTGATGGCACTGATGCGCGGTTTGTTCGCATCGTTTCCCAACCAATGATCCGCGGATGGATTGACAAAAAGAGAGGGACGTTTACGTCCCTCTCTTTTTGCGTCTGGACAGGCTATTTAGAAGAGCAGGGCGGCTGCATCGGCAAAACAAGTGTAACCTGTAAACCGGGCGTAGTATTGCTGAACAGTGTGCTGCCGCCGTGCGCCTGCACAATTTGCTGCACCAGCGTCAACCCCAATCCATGAGTGGGCAGTGCCTCTCGGTTTCCATGCTGTAGACGCGCCAGCACGTCGGGGGGCAGACCAGTGCCGTTATCTGCGACAATGATGCGCCATACGGTTTGATCGGCGGTCAGGCACAGGCGTACCTGTACGGCAGCGCCATTGTGTGCACTACAGTTGCGCAGCAAATTTTCGACCGCGCGCCGCAGCAGATGTTCATCGCCCTGCGCAACAAGCGCGTTGCATGCAGGCGGGATGTCTACTGCAAGCGAGAGTTGCGTATCATCCAGTCCGTTGAGCCATTCGGCAGCCGCATCCCGCAGCATTTTGGCCGGAGAAAATGGCTGAAAGTTCAGCGGCTGCATGGCATATGCCAGCTTGGATGTGAGGTTAAGGTCGCTGATGAGGCGACTGATGCGCTGACTTTGCAGCCGGATTCGTTCAGCGCGCTGGCGCGCCTCCTCTGGCAATCGGGTATCGCTTTCCAGCTGTGCGGCGTTGCCCTGTACCAGTGACAGCGGTGTACGGATGTCGTGCGATATGCCGGCAATCCATTCGGTACGGGTGCGGTCGCGGCGGTTGAGAAGTGCCTGCTGCCGCAGCAAATGGGAGGAGGTTCGGTTCAGTCCGGTCGCCAGTTGGCCCAATACGCCTTTTTCGCTCAGCTCGACTGCCTCGCCGCTGGCAAGCGCTGCGATACCGGACACAATGGGGGAGGCGGAACGATACATGCGCCAGCCAAGAAATAGTGCCAGTAAAAGTGCAGCCAGTAGATTGATGGTGAGCACGAGCGGCATCAGTCGGAACAATAGTGCAAGCTGCGCTGTCGGCATCACGATATTGTATTTCCACTCGCTGCCCGGTGTGCTGGCCAGAACCAGCAGGCCGTCTGCATCCGACCAGGTGTGCACCGGATAATCTTCCAGATACCAACGGGAAAAGCTGGAAACATCGCCCGCGGAATAGGCTCTCGGCAGTGTTTCGGGCATACGGTCCTGCCAGACAACCGTTCCGGCATCGTCCAGCAGCATCGCCCAGACGAAGTTCTCGTCCAACAACGTCTGTGCTTCGGCGGAAATCGAGCAGCTGCCGTCCGGCTGACGGGCGATGCCGCCTGCGATTTGTTCAATATAGTTGGTCGATGTTGGCTGTATCTCAGCGCTGCTCAGAATGAAATATATCAATACAAACAGATTCAGCAGCAGCAAAAAGATACCTACGCCAATTGCCGCTGCCGTAAAGCGGAACAGGATGCGCCCTAATCCCTTCATCGCGCCTCCTCCTTCGCCAGCCGATAGCCCAGCCCGCGCACAGTCAGCAGCCAGCGGGGCACGGACGGTGTATCCTCGATTTTTTCCCGCAGCCGTCGGATATGCACCATCAGCGTGTTTTCGTAACCGAAGCTGCCATCCTCCCAGACGGCGCTGCAAAGCGCGTCAATGGTCACAATATTGCCGCGGTTTGCTGCTAATTTGCGCAGCAGGGCGTATTCCTTGGCGGTGAGGGAGACAGTCTGCCCGCCGCGTGTGACTGTGCCGCTGCCCCAGTCCACAACAGTTTCCCCCATGCGCAGTATATCGGAGTTTTCCTGTAAGCGGGTAGCGTAGGCGCGCCGCAGTACGGCTTGCAGCCGCAAGACCAGTTCCTGCGGCAAAAAGGGCTTGACAATATAGTCATCTGCGCCTAGTCCCAACCCGTGCAGCCGGTCCTCATCCGCATCTCGCGCGGACAGGAATAAAATGGGTACATCGCGTTCGTGACGCAGCGTACGCATAAGGGAGAAACCGTCTCCGTCCGGCAGCATGATGTCCAGCAATACAGCGTCCGGGGCAAAAGCAGTGAACTGTTCGCGCGCCGCCGCGCAGCTTTGCACGGTGCGCACTGCACGAAATCCTGCCTGGGTCAGCATTTCGGCAATCATATCGCATAGGGCTGTTTCATCATCGACCACCAGTATTTTGTAGTCGTAAAATGTTTCCATAGTAATCACCATGCTTATCATACCACAGTAAAACACCTTTCGGCGAAAATGTAAGGTAAAAGTAAGGCAGGATTCATCGGCCTGTAAGGCAGAGCATGCAAACTGTGGGATGAAAGGAAGTGCTTTTCGATGAATTATCTGATTGAAACACGGGGGCTTTGCAAGCGATATGGTGCGGCCATGCGTGTCAAAAATCTGCATATGGCAGTGCCGGAGGGGGCGATTTATGGCTTTCTTGGTCCGAACGGCGCAGGAAAGTCCACAACGCTCAAAATGCTGCTGGGGCTGGTGCATCCGACGGACGGGGAAATTACGGTATTCGGCCGCGCGATGAACACCAAAAACCGACTGGAGATTTTGCGGAATACAGGTTCGCTGATTGAGTCGCCGTCCTGTTATGGTCACTTGACAGGAGCGGAAAACTTACGTATTTTGCAGATGCTGCGCCGTGTACCGGAACGCGCGATTGAACAAGCGCTGGCGCTGGTGCGGCTGGACGGACAAAAGGACAAAAAAGTTGCGCAGTATTCGCTGGGGATGAAGCAGCGGCTGGGGTTGGCGGCGGCACTGCTGACGCATCCGCGCCTGCTGATTCTCGATGAGCCAACCAATGGACTGGACCCAGCGGGCATTCAGGAAATGCGCGAACTGATTTGCGATTTACCGCGGCAGTTCGGCATGACAGTGGTGGTGTCCAGCCATCTGCTGAGCGAAATTGACCAGATGGCCACCCATGTCGGCATCATTGCGGATGGCGCGCTGGTTTATCAGGATACGATTGAACGGCTGCATGAAAAAAGTGAGCACCATCTCGCGCTGCGCACCAACCGAGACGAAGCAGCCATGGAGATGCTTGCAAAAAACGGTATTGCGTGCGAAGCGCGCGATGGCTTGCTGCTCCTGCCGCCTCTGGAGGATGAGGCGGCGGCGCATTGTGTCCGGCTGCTGACCGCAGCGCAGATTGGCGTCATACGGCTGGAAGAGCGTCGCAAAAATCTGGAGGACATTTTCCTGGATTTGACGGAGGGGGCGAACAGTCTGTGAAAGCGCTTGCATTGGAGTTTTACAAATGCCACCGCAGGTGGGTTTGGCTTGCGCCGCTGGTTATGCTTGCAGTGCAGCTTGCATGGGGGCTGTGGTCGTTCCGGAATATGAGCGAGGCCGAGCTGCAGGAGGGGTGGTGCAATATCCTGTACACCTTTCCGCTGCTCAACGCCATGATGACGCCGATTGTCGCGGCGATAGTGGCCTCTCGCATTGCAGATATCGAGCACAAGGGGCAGACGCTCAAGCTGCTTGAGACGGTGCAGACAGCAGGCAGCCTGTTCTGTGCCAAATTTCTGTGTTCGGTATGTTATATGGCGGCTTATCTGCTGCTGCAAACCGCAGTGATGGTGATATTCGGTGTGCGGCACGGGTTTGTGGGACCGCTGCCGACAGTAGAAATTGCGCTGTATTTTGTCGCGGTGCTGCTTGTCACAACCGTGCTGGTACTGTTTCAGCTGATTCTTTCGCTGCTGATTTCCAATCAGATGATAGGAATGATATTCGGATTAATTGGCTCATTTGCCGGGCTGTTTTCCCTGTTTTTTCCGACTGCCGTGCAGAAATGCATTCCGTGGGGATACTATGGTGTGCTGCATGTGGCAGCGATGGATTGGAACGAACAGACCCGCGTCACTCACTATTACTTTACTTCGTTTGATATACAGTCACTGTGTGTGGCTGTGGTATTTCTGGTCGTTCTGTACTGCATTGGCCGACGGTTGTTTGTGCGGAAGGAGGTTTGAGCGATGCTGATTTGGTCGATTCGTGCAGAACTGCTGAAATTACGCCGTTCGTGTATCTGGATTGCAGCGCTGGTGCTGCCGCTGCTATCCGCAGTGTTTGGAACACTCAATTATCTGGGCAATATTGCAATTTTGCAGGATGCGTGGTATTCACTTTGGACGCAGCACGCGTTGTTCTACTGCACGTTGTTTGCACCTACGCTCGTGGGAATCTACTGCGCCTATTTGTGCCGGTTGGAGCATCTGCACGGCAACTGGAATATGGTGATGACGCAGCCGATTACGGTGCATACTGTTGTACTGAGCAAGCTGGTCGTTGTGTCGCTGCTCAGTGCGCTGACGCAGCTTTTGATTGGTGCGTTGTTTATCATCGGCGGGCTTGTTGCAGGTCTAACCGCGCCGTTGCCCGCGGCGCTGCCGCTGTGGCTGCTGCGCGGTTGGTGGAGCCTGACCGTACAGTCTGCGCTGCTGCTTGCCGTGGCGTTGGTCATTCGCTCGTTTGCCGTGCCGGTGGGTGCAGGGCTTCTGGGTGGCTTTTGCGGTATTGCGGCGGTGGTGAAGGGGTATGGGGTATACTTTCCGTTCTCACTGCTGCCGCTTTCCATGTGCTCGCACCACCCGACCGAGCCGATGCAATGCAGTGGCACAGCGTTTGCAATCAGTTCCTTCGTTTTTGTTCTGGTGGGTTACTGCTTTTGTGTGTGTTGGCTGCGAATGCGCGATGTAAAAACTGGCTGACGGTTTTTCATGAAGTATCGTGCAACTCAACCTTGCAGCATATCCTGGCTGCAAAGCAGTTCAAATCGGTTACGGTCGACATGGAGTAAGCCGTCCTTTTGCATCTTGCTCAGCTCATTGGAGAGTGCGCTGCGGTCGACGTTCAGATAATCTGCGAGCTGCTGGCGGTTGAACGGAATGGTGAAGCTGCGGCTGCCGCAGCGCGTCGATTGAAACGAAAGGTAGGACAGCAGCCGTCCGCGGATGGATTTGGATGCGGTGTGAAAAATTTTGCGCGATAGATTTAAGTTTTTGCGCGCGGAAAGAAAGAGTAGATTGCGGATGAGTCGGCTGTGGTGTGTGCAGGCTTGCGGGCAAGTTTGCAGTACTCGCCCAACGTTGAGCAACAGCACCTCGGCAGGTTCCGCCGCAACCGCATCTACCATCAGCGGTTCGCCGGTGCAGGCGTAGGTTTCCGCAAAAATCTGACCCGGAATCACATGGTCCAGAACGGTGGTGTTGCCCCAGAAATCGTCGTTTTGAATTAAAACGCTGCCCGTGAGGACGAGACCAAGATCGGTTGTAACATCGCCGGCACAGAAAATGCGTGCGCCTTTGTTGAATTTTCGCCGCTCTGCACCTAAACAGTGCAGCATTTCTTTCGCTTCGTCCGGTTGGATGCCGCGAAACAGTGCGCTTTTCGATAAAACGGTGGTATTCAAAAAACATTCCTCCATTGTTGTTATAACAACATACTTGTTGTCTTGAGTATAGTATACTTCGCTTGTAACGTCAACAACCGTATGGATTGTATGATTCATGGTATATGTGGAGGAAATGAACGATGGAACCGAAAATGTTTTGTTATCAGTGTCAGGAAACTGCGGGCTGCACCGGCTGCACAATGGCAGGCGTATGCGGTAAAAAGCCGGATGTCGCTGCCATGCAGGACTTGCTGGTGTATGTGACCAAGGGCCTTTCCGCGGTGACCACCGCGCTGCGCAAGCAGGGCGAAGAGATTGCGCCGGAAATCAACCACCGGATTACGCTCAATCTGTTTATCACCATTACAAATGCAAATTTTGACAAAGATGCAATCGTGGCCTGCATTCGTGAGACACTGGAAGTCAAGCGGGAGCTGCTGCGTCGCGTAGCGCAGCCGGAACTGCTGCCGGAGGCTGCACACTGGACGGCGGACGAAGCGGATTTTGCAGTTAAGGCTGCGACCGTTGGCGTACTGTCTACGCAGGATGAGGACATCCGCTCTCTACGTGAGCTGATCACCTATGGCCTTAAGGGCCTGTCGGCGTACTCCAAGCATGCGAATGCGCTGCTTCAAGATGACGGCGAGGTAGATGCCTTCCTGCAGCGTGCTTTGGCGGCAACCTTGGATGACAGCCTGTCGGTAGACGCGCTGGTAGCGCTGGCAATGGAAACCGGCAAGTACGGCGTGCAGGGTATGGCGCTGCTGGACAAGGCGAATACCGAAACCTATGGCAATCCTGAAATCACGCGGGTAAACATTGGCGTTGGCACACGCCCCGGCATTTTGGTATCCGGTCACGATTTACGCGATCTGGAGATGCTGCTGGAGCAGACGGAAGGCACGGGCGTGGATGTATACACGCACTCGGAAATGCTGCCCGCGCATTACTATCCGGCGTTTAAGAAATATCCGCACTTTGTCGGAAATTACGGCAACGCGTGGTGGAAGCAGAAAGAGGAATTCGCGTCTTTTAACGGTCCGATTCTGATGACCACCAACTGCATTGTGCCGCCGGCGGCGAGTTATCAGAATAGATTGTACACCACGGGTGCGGCAGGCTATCCGGGCTGCAAGCATATTCCGGGCGGCGTAGGGGAGCACAAGGATTTTTCTGCGCTCATTGAGCATGCCAAGCACTGCGCGCCGCCGGAAGAAATCGAGCGCGGCGAAATCGTGGGTGGCTTTGCGCATGCGCAGGTGCTCGCGCTGGCAGATAAAATTGTAGAAGCGGTCAAGAGTGGCGCGATCCGCAAGTTTGTGGTAATGGCGGGCTGTGATGGCCGTGCAAAGTCCCGCAGCTACTATACAGACTTTGCCAAGGCACTGCCGCACGATGCGGTGATTCTGACCGCAGGCTGTGCCAAGTATAAGTATAACAAGCTGGATTTGGGTGACATCGGCGGTATTCCGCGCGTACTGGATGCGGGACAGTGCAACGACTCCTACTCACTGGCAGTGATTGCGCTCAAGCTCAAGGAGGTCTTTGGACTGGAGGATATCAATGACCTGCCGATTGTTTACAACATCGCGTGGTATGAGCAGAAGGCGGTAATCGTACTCCTGTCCCTGCTGTATTTGGGTGTCAAAAATATCCATCTCGGACCGACACTGCCAGCCTTCCTCAGCCCGAATGTGGCCAAGGTTCTGGTGGAGAACTTCGGTATTGCAGGCATCGGCACGGTGGAAGACGATATTCGACTGTTCTTCGGTGCAGAAAACGCATAAGTGAAGACATATCTGTCACAGGCAGAAAGAGGGACGCTACATGCTGTAGCGTCCCTCTTTTTTTCAAATAGTCCAAGCGTTGGCTGGGCTTCTGTATTGCTTATGTGAGTGGCATAATCAATACTTATCAGTATAGTTAGTGCTGTCATAATGCTCTACCGGCGCTGGGGAGACCGAATCGGTAGAACTGTTTTCGCCAAAGGATGACATGGGCATGCCGTTTTCGGATTCGAGCAGTACAAAATGGCTGATTATGCCCTTCAGCATCTGCGCCTGTCCGGACAATTGCTCACTGGCCGCAGCACTTTGCTCAGCAGTAGCGGAATTGGTCTGCACTACCTCAGAAATTTGGTTGACACCGATAGAAACTTCCTTCAAGCGGGCTGCTTGATCCTGATAATCGCGTGTAACACGTTCGACTGCTTCGACAACCTCATCGGAATTAGAGGCAGCCGTACTGAGCGCGTCAGCCGTTGCGCGGGCAATTCCTTCGCCCTGCTTGACAGCTTCCACGGAATGCGCGATCAATTCATTGGTCTCCTTGGCTGCTGCCGCACTCTTACCGGCAAGGTTGCGCACTTCATCGGCGACCACTGCGAAGCCTTTGCCTGCTGCGCCTGCACGGGCAGCTTCAACTGCTGCATTCAGTGCTAGAATATTGGTCTGGAACGCAATGTCGTCAATCGTCTTAATAATCTTACCAATCGCATTAGAGTGGCGGCTGATATCCTGCATTGCAGTGAGCATATCCTGCATTCGCCCATTGCTGGTGCTCACTTGTGATTTTACTTCATTGAGTTGTTCAATCATCTGACCGGCCTGCGCTGCGCCTTCGGTGACCTTCTCATTTAGGCTCTGCACGGTACTGGACAATTCCTGCACCGAAGATGCCTGCTCAGTCGCGCCCTGTGCCAGTGCCTGCGCACCGCTGGCAATTTGATCCGATCCCATGTGCACCTGTGCTGCGGACATTGCAATACTGGACAATGTTTCCGAAAGGTTCTTCTGGATACGCAACAGTGCCTCTTTGAGCTTGGCGAATTCACCGTGATAATCATACTGCAACTCGAATACCAGATTGCCACGGCCCATTTGATCCAGAACAGAGGATAATTCGTCAATATATTTGATGTACGTCTTCAAACGATCCACAATGCGTAGCGTGGACTGGCCCAGGCGGGCAACTTCGTCGTGGCCTGTCACATGATAATCCACATCCAATTCGCCGTCGGCCAGACGATCTGCAACCTTGCCCAGACGCTTGAGCGGGCGAATGATAGAAATGGCAAGCAGGATAACGATGATTGCCAACAGAATAGCACAGATGACAAAGCTGATGACAATCACGCGTACGGTACTGGTGACGTGGCTGTTATATTCTTCTGACGGAAGGACACCCAGAACTTCATAGTCAATGTCATCCAAAGTGGCGGTGCTGCCATAATACGGAGTGTTCTGACGGGTATATGACAAGCCTTTTACACTGTTGCGGTTAAGCAACGCTTCTTTCATGTTGTCGGAATATTGTGCTTCCTCAATCGTAGTGCCGACCACGGAGGAGTCCGGATGATAGATGATCATGTTGGAGGAGTCAATCAAGGTGATGTAGCCGGTTTCACCGACCTGAATGGAACTGAGAGAATTGCTCAACTGCTCTGTGGAAACATCGAGGCCTACTACACCAATCATATTGTTGTTGCTCATAATGGGGCATGCTATACTGATGACCAATTTCTGTGTTGCGACATCTATATAAGCACCCGTGACAATCGCTTTCTGTTTCTGTTGGCTAAGGATATACCATTCGCGCGTGGAGAAGTCCATATCTGCCGAAGTGAAGCGGCTATTGTCGGAATACACCAGCTCCTGCAGGCCGATATCCGCAAACCAAACGCCCAGCACCGTCCCCTCATATCGCTGCTGGATTTCTTTCAGTTCGTTGAGCATTTCGGAAAAGTACGCCGAGCCGTCCAATGAGGTTTTTGCCTGATCTGCTGCCACATTGGAAATGGCAGGCGAACAAACCATCGTGTCTACAATGCCGTAGTATTGCTTCAAAAATGCATTCACTTGCTGCGCACCGGACTCCGCCTGTGCGGTTAAATTTTCCGTCATCATTTGCTCCACTGTGTTGGAAATTTGCATACCGAGCAGCGCTCCAATACCGCCCAACACCAAAATGAGCGGAATTAGGATTCCTAAAGCTAGCTTTTGCGCGATCCCTAATTTCACGATAACACCTTCCCATTTAGTTTTCTCATTCCCGTGTAGTGTGAACTGTTGTACATGAGCAGCAACAACCCATGTCTATATTTTTGACCGTTTTTTTCAAATGATAACAGTTATATCCAATAATATTTTCTTTTTTGCACAATGAAAGAAGTTCGGAATACAAAAAATATATACTTATCGCACAAAATATACCAAAAAAATAGGCGTATTTACAGTATTTGTAGATTTTGCTGCATTTTTTTGAATATGTGACATGTTAGAATAATAGTCGAGGCTTTTGGGGGAGTGGTCTTTGCAAAAGAGACTATCGGACATCAGAAAAGGGACGCTGCAAAAGCAGCGCCCCTTGGGTGCTAATGTCGGGAAATCGTATGAATTGCTGACATCCTATGCGGCATGAAAAATCAGCTTTTTGTAAGGGTTAGATAAAAATCCCATAGGAGTCCTGCGCAGAGCACTCATTATTGCTGATTGAATGCCTTTACTTGAAGCGAGAACATATCCTGGAAAAGCAAATCCTCCTGACGTTCCGTGATATCGTTAAAGCTGCATCCATATCGTAAGGCACCGGATTCCAGCGGCTGTACCCGCTGCACAGTGCACGAAAAGGAATGAGTGGGGCCGTTACGGCGCAGCTGCAGGGAGGAAATAAAGATTTGTTCTCCTTCAAGATAGCGTTCCTGACTGCTGAAGCAAAGTCCGCTCAGGCTGACGTCAATCATTTTGCAGGGTGCCACTGCGGAGGAGGCCATGCCAGAGCCACGAGAAACAATCGCTTCAGCGGTGACCGGTTGACGGAAGCTGCTGCGTCGCTCTGCACAGGAAAAACTATGTTTCAAAGCAATTTTCCAGAAATCAGCCGCACAGCGGGATACCTGACCGTAAAGCAGGAGCACTTTATTCATTGCGATGTTCGTCTGCACATGCAGTTTGACAGGTGTATGGTATATAATTCCCTGCGGTGTTTCATTGCCATTACGGATAGAGACGGTTAGTTCGTCCTCGCCGGCATCATACTGGTGGATAGAACCGGCAAATAAAAAATTGTTATCCAGTTTAAGCACTTCACATGATGCACCAAGATAATGCTGCATGGAATCCATATATTCTTGCATGGCTCATAATCCTTTCCAAAGAACTAGTTCAGCTTTGAGTGAGTTTATTATCTTTACTGCGCAAGATACGATAAAAATCCGGAAGTTCAAGCGGCCTATAGAAATAAAAGCCTTGTATAAAGTCGCATTCAGTTTGACGGACAATTTGAAGTTCCTCTTGCGTCTCCACTCCTTCCACGCATACTTTTTTACCAAAACGATGGCAGGCATAAATGATACTCATCATAAAATTCAATTTTTCAGGGGAAGAGGTGAGCTCACACATCAGAGTGCGATCCAGTTTGATGAGGTCGGCAGGGTACTGCAGCAGCATGTGCAGACTGGAATACGCCGTACCGAAATCATCCAAAACAAAGGAGATACCGACCTTATCACATCGTTCGATAAAATGTTCCAGATAATCCGGCATTTCGTCAAAATGTGTTTCTGTCAATTCGATCATCAGATTACGTCCGGGAATGCCATATAAAAGCATGGCATTGTGAATATAATCAAAAAAGGAGGGGTCGAGAATCTGTAAATAACTGACGTTGAAGGAAATTTTCAAATTGGGTGCACGAAGAAAGATTTCCTGACAGGCTTGCATGATTTGCGTGACTACCCATTTCCCGACCGGGACAATAAGGCCGACTTGTTCAAGAATGGGAATGAATTTAGATGGGGGAATATCCTGACCATGGTAGGTCCATCGAAGCAGGATCTCGCCTCCGTAAATCTCGCCGGTATCTGCCGTAACCTGAGGCTGTAAAACGATTTGAAAATCCTGAAAACCATGATTTACACTATAATTGAGTGCCATGCTGATGTCGCTTTGTTCACGGTATCCTTTGGAGATATAGGTAGAAAATTCGACAAAATCTGTGGAATAGGTCTTTTTGGCATTTTGTGTCGCCAACAGGATGTTGTCGATAAGCTCTTGCGGGGCGGTGCCGTCCTGAGGGGCGTGCAAAACACCGATGGCGCAAGGATACATAATGTGAATACCATTGCGTCGATAAATATCAAGAACGATTTGACGAATGGTGTCGGAGAGTACACGGACATCATAGTCGAGTTGTGTTAACACCAGAAAATGCACGCCATCCAATCGGAAAAATTCAAACTGCTCACCCAACTCCATTTCCATGCGGTTGGCGATTTCACGCAGCATGGAATCTCCGGTATTCCGTCCCAGAGACAGGTTGATATCGGAAAAATTCCGCAGATTGAAGCACAGAAGCAGAAGCTTGGCCTGCCGACGGCAAAGCGTTGCGAGATCCTTGAGCGCGCAGGACAGATTCAAAAGGCCGGTAACGGGATCAACTTCGGATTCGTTTTTTAGACTTATCATACTGCCGGAGAAAAACAAAGGCGTAGTTTTGCTCTCATCCCAAGTGAGTATCCCTCGGCAATGAATCCAGATGAGCTGACCGTTTTTGTCAAAGATACGGTAGCGGATACTGTGCGAAGTGCGCTTTTCGCGGAACATGGCTTGAGAGTCCTTGATATGAAGCTGGCGATCCGGTTCATAAATGCGCTGTTCCAGCAAGCCGACAAAATCATAGACAAGGTTGCTGTCAAAGTTGAAGGTGTCCCGCAGGTTGTCGGAGATATAGTAAATATTGCGCTGAACGTCACCGCAATACAGGTAGAACGGCGCTTCGGGCATGGCAATGGAATGGAAAAAGGTTTCGGCGTCAAAGTAATAGTTTTGCAGGAACGCTTGAAACGCAGTGGATCTGGAGGACTCGATATGCGGATCATGCGCTTTTTGGTTTTCGTAATAGGACAGTTTGTCTCGATACATGCTGTCGTCAGCCAGCGTCATGAGTTGGGAAAAGTCATCCTCGGGAGAATCCGACCAAGTGTATCCAATGGACAGTGCACAATTATCCTGTGCAACACGGGCGCGGAGCTGTTCCACCTGTTCTTCCAGACCCTTTTGGGAGATATCCTGACAGATGACCAGAAATTCATCCCCGCCGATGCGGTAAACATTTTTGGAAGAAAATAGCTCGGTCAAAATGTGAGAGGCCTGCATAATCAGGCGGTCTCCGTTGTTGTGACCCAAGTTGTCGTTGATGCGCTTCAAGCCAATCAGGTCGCAATAAATTAAACCAAGCGTTTCTCGCTTTTGATAATCCTCGCTGCTGATATACTGGTTGAGCGCATGTCGATTGAGCAGCTGCGTCATGGAATCGTGGTAGCTAAGTTCTTCCAAATGAGACATCAGATCCCGGCGCAACAAGATGGAACCCATAAAGTGCGATAAGACCTTGATGGTGCCGGATATTTTGCGAATGTGCTGTACCGATGGGTTATCCAGACGCAGCAGCGCGATAATTCGGCCTTTGGACAGCACAGGGGACAGTACAAGCGTATGGATGTCTGCAAAATCCTGTTGTGACGAAAATTGGGAAGGGGTTGGCAAACGATCATCGCTGTCACTGAAAATCAAAACTTCGTTGCGGTATAGGCTTTGAAGGTGCTGAGGGTACTCCACTTGAAGGGAAAGATTCAAGGGATGCTCAGTAGATGTGGGGGCCCAATGATAAGTGCTCAGGAATTCACCGTTATCCATTCGCTCATAGAGAAAAATGTTTTCACAACCGAGTTGCGAGCCAATATACTGCAGCATCAGCCCTATCGATACGGAAGGGTCGGATGCAGAATGCGTGGCCATCAGACATTTGTTGATAAAAAAGTCCGGATTCATCTCAGTGTCATCCGCATTGCCGTTTTTGGCTTTGAGAACCGCATCATCGGGAATGGCAATTTCAATACGACATTTTCGTCCCTCATATTGGATGATATAATCCTTGAGATGGAAGGTCTTATTGATAACAGGGTTATAGTAATCCCATTCATAGAACTGATCGTCTATCAGCTGTGTATTGGTACAGAACGGACAGGGCATGCGGAATTTTTGAAGAACAGCATAGCATTTTTTCCCCGCATACTCCTCAGGGTCGGAGATCTGGAACCATTCTCGAGCCTTGGCATTCATGTATATCAATTCATAGGTGTTCATATCTGCTACATAAACACCGGCATAGAAGTTATCTAAAAATTCCCAAATGGCCTTCACGTTGCATTCTCCTTTCAGGAAGATTTTGTACTCATTGATATTATATATCATATATCATATATTGGGAAAAATCAAGTATTGGGAAAAATCAAGTAAAATTAAAGCGAACAGGGAAAATGCAAAAAAAGAAGCCCGCGTGGGCTTCTTTTTTTATATGAGTTTACGAGGGGATGATTTCTGATGTCATGCCGTCACAGTCTTGCGTAGGCGCGCTGATAACAAATTGGAAGGTGGATGTTCCGTCTTCATTGACGGTTTCATTGAGGAGCAGACGGATAGGATCCAGTTTGCTGAAATAATCATTTTCGCCAAGGAAAGGATAGGAGACATCCTTATCTGCAGAATCCTGCCCATGGGGCGAAATTTCGATCATGCTGCCTGCGGGAATATTTTGGCATGTAATAGAAAGCGATTTCAAATTAGCCTTGCTGATATAGCACCAGCCTTCGCCGAGCGGATAGGCATCTGTTGTATTTCCGGGAGGATATGCTGCCTTGCTGCCATTGCTCTTGCGGACATAAAGCTTCTTGTCAAAGGTGACGGTGATAGTGCCACTGTACAGGTGAGCACTCGAACCAGTGGATGAAGGTGTACGGATGTTCTCAATGCGAGGACCAAGCGCATCTACACGCATAATGTTTTGTACAGACCGGAATACAGGATTGCCGCCTTGCTTGTTTTGAGCTGCAACAATGAAAACATAGGTATTGTTGTATTCCAATTTCTCGGAATCCAAGAAGTTTTGGAAGGGAACCCATTCAGCGCCCGCAGAGACATTCAGATTTTGACCAGACTGCGAGTTCAGATAACCGGAACCGCCACCGGTTAAGGTCTCCCAAACCTGCTGTTTGGTGTCGCTGTCGGCATTGAGGTCGAATGTGTCATCCTTCATGGCATTAAGGATTTTCATGGGTTTGCCGTTTACCGTGATCTTTTGCTCAAAAATAGAGGGATGACCGTTGGTGTTCGCGTTATAGAGTGCCCAGTACGTATCTATCAGAATGGTACCGGATGTTGCCGACGAAACCTGATACTGAACATCGTTGGTGTTTTGCGCGTTTGCCTTAAGGTTTGGCGATACTACATCCGTCGTGGAGAACTTATAGCACATTACGTTGGATGGCAGTGCGTAGGAACCCTTCAGGACAAAATAGATATAATACTTGGAGTTCGCCTTCAGATTTTCTATCTGAATGGTCGCCGTGCCGGCGCCGGAATACGTTGCTTTACCGGTGCGATAACCAGCGTCGTTGGTGAACTGAGATGGGTTCATAATCTGGCTGGCATTAGGGCTGGTAATGTTCATGTTACGTGGGCCGGATGGGAGAACATTTGGCGCATCTGTGTCATTGAGCTTACCCAGATTCAAGATGCCGGAGCTTTGGGGAGGTGTGGTGTCCCAAGGTTTTCCGTATTCCTTATCGATAATTGTGTTACCATCCTTCGGCGGCAGATTGGTTTCCGGTGCCACAACATAATAGACGTCGCCTGCGCGGTCAAGCTGATAGCTTATCGTCGTGAGGGAGTCACCCGGCGAAATGCGCGGATATGCCTGGTTGAAATTCGGCGCGCTCTGGTTGGAACGGACGATTTCAATGCTGAAATTGGAGGGATTGCCGATGGAGGATACAGTTTTATCGGTGATTACACGCTGCTGCCAAATGGATTCAGTCACATCGCCCTGTACCAGATTGCGCAGATTGCTCGGAGAACCGGCAACGCAGAATAGATATAGGTTGACTGTTGCATCCCATTTATCTTTTTCAGTGATTTCATTGATGGAGGTCAACTCAATTGCATAGTCGTAGCCGGTTGTCAGGCTTTGCAGGACGGGATAATCTTCAGGTTCTGTCCATCCGGCAATATCCTTGTTGTAGCTTCTGCCGGACCATTTTTCGGTAGGGGGATTAACAATGGAAATAGGATCGGTCAGGTTGACCTTTTTCCATTTGACGCTATCATCCGTCGTATGCTCTCGTTGATACAGATTGAAAGAAATTGTGGTATCCGATGCAATAATTACGTCGTAGCGAGTATTATCCGACGCGTTAGCAGTACTGTTGGCATAAGGGATCATGGAGAACGTGGTGTCTACTGAAACAGGAGAACCATCTGCAGAGCCGTCATCCTCTGTAATGGTGACAGTCTCGAGTTCATTGAAATCCACTTGTGCATCCATGATGCGGAATTCGTCAGACTTGGTATCCCGACCCATATTGTTGTTGGAAGAGTCGGTGAAAAAGTTAAGAACAAACTGATACCGCGTGCCGCTGAGCAGATTGAGTGCTGCGTTATGGAACGTAACCTCGGTCTGGCCGTCTTCGTTAAGGGAAACGGTCATATTCTCTTTGCCGGTGGGAGAGCCAAGATCCAGTGACACCTTCTTATTCGGGTCTGTGATGTCCAAATTGTTGAGGGTGAACATTCCGTCGATAACCGTTGACCACGTAACGGTTTCTCCATCCTTGCTCCCGGCAACATCAAACGTATCCTTGTCGGATTCATACATCTCCACCAGCGACAGCTTGGTTTGCGTGCTGTAGATATCTTCGCTGAACACGAGCGTGATGTCGGTATCCGCGAGCGGAATTCCTTCGTCGTTGGCCTCAGAAAAACGCAATTCTACCAGTTTTGGTGCGTTGGTATCCAATGTCTTGGCATTTTCCAAAACCTTGATGGCAGACAGGTTGCCGGAATTGTCCTCGGCGACAAAATAAATGTCGTAAGCGGTTTCCGCCTCCAGGCCGGACATATTGAACGAAGCGGCAGTATTTTCCTTGGCGTTGAAGGAACCACTCTTAAGCGCATACATGCCACCCTTGATTTGCAGCTTCTGGTCAAGTTCTCTGGCAGTATCATCATCCAGTGCGGCGTTTTCGACCGGATAGTCCGTACCGTGCTTGACGATTGCCCAGTAGACCTTACCATCCTCATTGATGGCTGCTTCACCGGTCAGCGCAGTTTTGTCGATCTTGCTGATGCGCGGATAATTGTTAAGGAATTCCGGAGGGGTGCGATCAGCAGTGGTGATCGAAACCTTTTTCACAGACGAGTCGTTGATGCTGTCGGTCAAGAAGAAGTAAGCATCGTAATCCGTTAGTTCAGCAAGCGCATTCTTGGCAGTTTCGATCACATCGCCCATGCGGATGCTGTCCTCTTCGCTGCGGATCATCTTGCGGCTGCCGGAATCAATCGCACCGCTCAGTGAACCGTCCTTGAAGTCGTTTGCGGTGGGGGCGGGCATACCTTTTTTGTAGATCGCCCAGTAAAGAGTACAAGTTTTAGTGGTTGCCACATCAAAGTCAACATAAGTATCCTCGATGGTGGTTGCCTTCGGATAACCGGAAGCAAAATCAGGCTTACTGTTGTCAGGAGTGGTGAAGTAGACACTCTTGACGAGACTCTGGTCGCCGCGGCTGTCTACCAGTACAGCGGATAGAACATAGGAAGTGTCAATTGTTAAGCCGTTAATTGCCTGAGAAAGTACTTCGTTTGCATCCTTCACAGCAAGATTACCGTTTTTAACAATGTTGGCACCATAAGTAGGCGGTTTGATTAGATCGCTGGCAGCCATCGGACCGTCGCCGCTCAGGCGAACTGCCCAGTAAATGGTGCCGGGCTTGTTGGTCGTGAAAGAGGTTTCGGCCTGTGTCGGTGCAATGTCATCCATACGCGGATAGCCGCTCAAAATGCGGGGGAAATCAGAAATCTGATCCGCCAATGTGCTGTCCATTGTCATGCCGTTAATGTCGGCGGTGATACCGGGACGGATGTTGATATCATCCGGCAGCATTTCCACCTTGCAGCCCGGTGCGTTGACATTCAGGGTGCCGATGTCGCCCTTGCCGGTCACAGTTGCTCCGGTATCCAGATTCAGCTCTTCTACCACCGCGCCCTGTGCAATCGTTACGGTGGAGTCGACTGCGTTTTCATCAACGGTCATTTTTTCCACCGTGCCGCTGCCGACGTTGATTTCGGATTCCGGTGCCACAGTGACAACTTCATGGATATTGCCGGCCAAATCGAGCCGCGTGCCGGATTCGCCGTCGACCTCGATATATTGGAAACCGTGCCGTCCGGTAGATTTGCCTTCCAGATAGGTGTCGGTGCGGACATATACTTTGTCAATATCAGTATTGCCAACCGTGCGGATAGTGACATACTGGTTGGAGGGACTGTCGACAATCATTTCCGGGGCAGTGCAGTTTTTCAGAATGATACTGCAATCGCCCTTGTTGCTTTCGCCAGCACCGCTGGCGATGATTTTGCCGTATACAGTCACGTTATTAAGCGTGACATATCCCAGCCCGACGCCGCCAGTGATATACAGGTCGCCGGTAACGGTCATGTTTTCAAGCGTGACACCCGAGCAGGAGACCATCAGGTTGCCTGCAACGCTGGTTGAGTAGGTGCCGGGATCCTGAATGGGCGTGCCGATCACACGAACCAGCATGATGGCAACCTCGCCGCGGGTGATATTGTCGAGGGGACGGAATTTTCCGTCCGGATCGCCGCGCAGAATGCCTTCATCCGCAGCAGCCTTGATGTAGCCGCGGCTCCAACTGCTGGCCAGGCGGCTGTCGGTAAACGACAGGTTCTCGCCGGAAACGGGTTGCAGCATCAAGTTGCGGCACAACATCGTAGCCGCTTCTTCGCGCGTCAGTGTTGCGTTAGGAGAAGCGGTCGATTTGGAGGTGCCTTGAAAATAGCCGGCGGTATACGCTGCGCTGATATCGTCATAATACCAGTCACGGGTTACTACGTCGCGGAACGGCTGCGCACCGGTTTTGGTATAACCAAAAGTTCGGTTGAGCATGGTGACAAATTCTGCGCGCGTGATGGAGCGATTCGGCTCCAGATTACCGTACTGGTCGCCGCGCATGATATCCCACGACACCAGCCGGTCCAGATAATAGTTGGATTCCGCGGCCTGTGCAGTTGGGGTAAAAACTGGTAAAAAGCCCAGCAGCATGCATAGGCAGAGTAGAAACGCACATGCGCGTTTCCGAATAGGGAAAAACGTTTTTTTGAAGTGCATCATTCTTTACAACACCTTTTCTTTTGGATTCGCGGTAGGCCTACGCAGTGTGATGGTGCAGGTCATATTCAAAAATACTTTCTTGAACCATTGCTTCCTCCTGGGGCAGCAGATCGATGAACTGGCAGGAGTACAGGTTCTTCTCTTTGGAAAGGACGCGAAGGATTTCGAGCCGGACAATGATGGGAGGCTCGGTGCAGGGCAGGGCAATTTCATACTTCGCACCGGTCTTGAGCGGGGTGACGCAATACAGAGCAATGCCGCCGCAGCTGATATCCTTGCTGATAATCGGAAGACGGGTGCCGTGGCCGTGTAGCGGATATATGTAGGTGCGAAATGCCATGGGGATACGCAAATGCCTACGCAGACGGGAGTCAATTCGCTCCTCCGCGATAAAGTCCAGAACATCGCCGCGAATTTGCTGAATCCTGCCGCGCCAGGCCATGAATTCGGTGGAATTGACGCTCAGTACATTAAAAGACGAGAGCGCCTGCAAATCGCAGTTCGGGGCATAAATCAGACGGAATGACTTGATTTGGCCTTGTTGCCCGAGCAGAACAGCACTGGCAAGCGTTTGGTGATTATCGTCCAGAAAAACGAACTTTTCGTTTTCGGCTCCTCTTCGGTTCATGTTTCAGTCGCCTCCTTGCTAGGTACCGCGGCATCCTTGGAAACCGGAACACGCGGCTTTTGCGGGTTGTTAGGGTCAAAATGCAGGAAATATACATAAATATCCACGATGAACCGATATAATGATTCCGGGATTTCCTGACCGAGCTGCAATTGGGAAAGCATCGTGGCCAGCGAGGTGTCCTCGTAAACCGGGACACCGTTCTCCGCGGCAACCTCAACGATTTTTTCTGCGAGATAGCCCATACCGGAGGCGACCACAACGGGGGCCGGCGAGCCGTTTTCATATTGCAGGGCTACTGCCTTGCGACTGCCATCATATTGCGACATTGATGCTGTCCTTCCTTTCAAATATTTTGGGGAATACCTCGGAAATAGCGAGCGGCCGTGCCATGGGAGCGGCGCGCATGGTGGCTGCCTTCAGTCCATCCTGCTCGGCCAGCGCCGCCATTTTCTGTTCAAACTGCTCGGTGAACTTCTCCAAATGCGGCGGGCAGTGCAAAGAGGCATCCACGGTGCCGTCATGATAGGTCAGCACCAGATCGAACATGCCCAGTTCCTGTATATCGAACTTGAGCAGCATGCGCATGGATTTTTCCTGCGAGAACGAACCGTTTTCATTTTCTGCGTTTGGATCGACCCACAATTCGGAAAACATCATTCTGCCGTCCATCTCCACCGGCAGCATGGCGTGCGCCAGCGGCATATATACGCTCTGATTGACCAGAATAGAATCAACGAGCGCTTGGAAGGTTTGCCGAAGATCTGCATTACCTTCGCTGCGCAGGGCGGCGGCAGACATCTGTGAAAGATGGTCGGCAATCGGATTGTTGGTGTTATTGATTGAGGCTGCGCTTTCCTGCAGCAGACGAATCAACTGCTTGCTGTCCATCTGTCCGAAATGCTCCTTCATGGAGGAATAGCCGAGCAGCTGATAGAAAGATTGCAGCATGGACTGCGGGTTGCCGTTTTCGTAGCGGGCAATGTCGAGAATCAGCATACTCAACAGGCTGCGGGCGATGCCGCGGTCATGCATTTGAGAAACATAGTCCGAAAGGAAAGGGAGAACGGTGCCCTGCATGAGTTGCAGTACACCGCCCCGGTCGCCCTTAGCGAGCAGCTGCTCGAGCTGAGTGGCGTGGCCTTCGAGCGTGCTGCTGAAGCGGCTCGGCATAAACCATGTCATTTGCCGAATAGTGCGCTGTAAATTACGCTCGATATGGGAGGTGGAAGAAAAGTCGTTAAACCGCTTGAGAAACTGCAAAATATCAGTTTTCAAGCCGGCAGAGGGGTTGTGCTGCAAAACATCCCGCAGCGCATCGAACAACTTGCCGCTGAAGCGCGCGCCGGAGGACATCTGGTTTTGCAGCAGAGCGAGCAGCTCTTCCGGTCCGACGCTGAGCATCTGCATAAACTGGGAAAGCTCCTGCGCAATGCCTTGGGAAAGTCCGGAGAGCACCAGCGTACCCGAATGGGCGATAAGGAAACGCGCAGCGGTTTCGGTAATCGATCCGGAGGAACGCAGCGCCTGCAGAAACGTTTGAAAATAGGAGTCGTAACGGCGTCCGACATCCATATTGGCCGTATCCTGGCGGTCCGATCGGGCATCCGCTCGCCCGACGCGCGTCGGGTCCGGAATGTTCTGAATTTGTGTGTCGTTTGGCGTGATGGGGGACCGGTATGTATTGCCTTCCTGCCCCGGAACGGGATTGGTCACGCTTGTAATGTTTGGCATAGTAAGGCTCCATTTCCATAGAAATTTCTGTAATGTTTTGCATGCTGCCTTAATTCCTGCCGCATTTGGTCGAATTTATAATAAACACGGTTATTCAAAATTCAGAAAGGCGGCGTTCATTTTATGGAAAATAACAGCGATAGCGTTCTGGAAATGTACTTGTATGAAACAAATACACTGCTGGAACAGCTTGATAATATTATGTTGTCGGCCGAACAGGCGGACACGCTTTCGGAAGATGATGTAAATGAAATCTTTCGTATCATGCATACCCTAAAGGGTTCTGCGGCAATGATGGAATTTGAACCTCTGATGACAATTGCGCATCGAATTGAGGATCTGTTCTATTTGATTCGTGAAAAAACGATGGAGGTTGTTCCGGAACAGGATCGGCCGCAGCTGTTTGACCTGTTATTCAAGTCGATTGATTACTTCCGCAGTGAAGTAAGCAAGATCGAGAACGGAGAACCTCTTTCTAACAATATCGACAATTTCCTAAATACAATTAATATGTTCATCGACAAAATTAACGGAGAGGCAGCTGAAGCACAGGCACAGACACAGGCACAGCCTGCGCAGGCCGCACCTGCGGCGGAAACCAGCCATGCGGACGCCGATCATCGGTATTCCCTGCGTGTGTTCCTGGATGAAGGCTGCGGGATGGAAAACCTGCGCGCTTTTATGGCGGTCAGCGATGTAAAAGACCAGTGCATGCAGGAGTTTACCTATGAACCGGAAAACCTGGAAAACGATCCTTCTCTGTCGGAATCTATCGCTGAGAATGGCTTTGTGATGCATTTCAGCTCGGACAATGATCGCAAACAGGCGATTCAGGTTGTGAGCGGCTTGGGCTTTGTCAAGAACTTTCAGGAAATCGATGAGGAACCCGTGGCGCAGCCTGCGGCGCCGGCAGAACCGGCAAGTGAGCCGGCCAAGGCTGCGGAGCCTGCGAAGCATGAAGCTGCTCCGGCGCCGAAAAAGAAAGCGGAGCCGGCGGCAGAGAGCACCAAGACGGAAACAAGCAACGCACAGAATCAGGCCCATCATCAGATTAAGCAGAGCCTTATCAGCGTCAACCTGTCCAAGCTCGACCAACTGATGGCAGTGGTGGGGGAAATTGTTATCACGGAGGCTATGGTAACTGCGTCGCCCGATCTCAAGGGGATCGACGCTGCCAAGCTGGATAATTTTAATAAATCCGCCCGGCAGCTGCGCAAGCTGACCGACGAATTGCAGGATATCTCGATGTCGCTGCGCATGGTGCCGGTTTCCGGTACGTTCCAGAAAATGCGCCGTATTGTCCGTGATATGGGTCAGAAGCTGGGCCGCCGCGCGAAGCTGACCATCATCGGCGAGGATACGGAAATTGACAAGACGATTGTGGACGCAATCAGCGATCCTATTATGCACATCGTTCGTAACTCCATGGATCACGGTATTGAGCCGGATGAGCAGATGCGCATTGCAGCGGGCAAAAATCCGGAGGGTGAAATCATCCTGTCCGCGCAGAATACGGGCAGTGAGGTTATCATCCGGATTGAGGATGACGGTGAAGGCGTGGACAGCGATGCGGTTTTGCGCAAAGCTATCAGGCAGGGCCTTGCAAATCCGGATACGGATTACAGCCAGCGTGAGATTATGAATTTCCTGATGATGCCCGGCTTTTCCACTAATACGGAGGTTACGGAATTTTCCGGCCGCGGCGTTGGTATGGACGTGGTGAAAAAGAACATTGAGTCTGTCGGCGGTATTGTGCTGATGACCAGCGAGTTTGGCAAGGGCACCTGCACGACGCTTAAAATCCCGCTGACTACGGCGATTATGGACGGTATGGAGGTTTCGGTTGGCGATTCTATCTTTACCATCCCGCTGCAGAACATCCGCCAGTCCTTTAATGCGTCCGAGGCGGAAATTATTCACGACGCAATGCAGGGCGAAATGATCAGCAAGATGGATAATTTCTATCCGGTCGTGCGTCTGCATGAGCTGTATGGGCTGCAGCCGAAAGCAAGCAAAACGGACGACGGAATTTTCGTGTGGGTGGAAACCAGCGAAAACTCCTACTGCCTGTTTGTCGATGAACTGCTTGGCGAGCAGCAGGTGGTCATCAAGCCGCTGCCGACGTATCTGAACAGCTTTGGAATTAAAGAAGCGGGTATTGTCGGCTGCACGATTTTGGGAGACGGCAATATCAGCCTGATTTTGGATGTTGCCAGCCTGCTTACATCAAATACCGGTTTTGCGGGTTATTGATCGTCAAACGCGCGCCGGAGAAGGAGTGAATCAAACATGTCTGATGAAAATATGCTGTTTGCCACAGAAGAGGAGCAGGCGGCTGAGCTGGATAAGAAAGAGTTAACCGAAGTTGCAACCAAAAAATATCTGACCTTTCAGACCGATAACCTGATGTTCGGTATTGAAGCGGAAAGCGTCATTGAGATCATCACCAATTATCCCATTACCAAAATTCCTATGGTGCCGGATTATGTGCGTGGTATTATTAACTTGCGCGGACAGACTATCCCGCTGATTGATATGCGCCTGCGCCTGAGCCTTATGCCGGTTGATACAGATTGCATCATTGTTTTGAATGTCAACGAGATGCAAATCGGCATCTTGGTGGATACAGTCAATCAAATTATCGATATACCGGTAGAAACCATTCTGACGATGCCGGCGCACAATGCGCAGAAGTACGTGTCGGGCATGTGCGCAATGCCGGATGGGTCGGGCACTATGCTGGTTCTGGATTGTCCGCTGCTGCTGCAAAGCTGAAAACGGTTTTGCGAAATACATGCAAAAGGGGTGTTGAGATATGATGCAGTTATCTGATTCGGATTTCCACCGGATGGTTCGCTTTATGCAGGACAATTACGGGATCAACCTGAAACAGAAACGATTGCTCATCAACAGCCGGCTATCCGCTTCCTTGCAAGCGCAGGGCTATACCAGTTTCAAGGAGTTTGTAGACGATCTGCTCAACAAAAAGGATAAGGAGCAGATAGAATTTGTGCTGAACAAATTGACAACAAATTATACTTACTTCATGCGTGAAAAGGATCACTATGATTTCTTTATGAAAGTGATCCTGCCGGATATTACTAAGCGCAACGAGCGCAAAAAGGTGCTTTCGATTTGGAGTGCCGGTTGTTCGACGGGCGAAGAGCCATATAATATATCCATGTGTCTCAAGGAGTACTTCGGCACGAAGGCTGCGGCATGGGATACCCGTGTATTGGCTACGGATATTTCACAGAGGGCCTTGGCGGAAGCGCGGGATCCTTCTTATGAGCTCCCGGCAGATATTCCGCCCGAATGGCGCAGGAAGTACTTTATCAGGCGGCAAGATGGCAGCGGGCTTTATACGGTAACGCCGGAGATTCGTAAGAATGTAATTTTCCGGACCTTTAATTTGATGGATCCAATCCGTTTTAAACTTAAGTTCGATGTGATTTTCTGCCGGAATGTTATGATCTATTTTGACCAGCCGACAAAGGATGCTTTGATACAGCGGTTTTATGATGCGAGCAATCCAGGCGGTTACCTGCTGATTGGCCATTCGGAGAATATCAGCAAGGACAGCCCGTATCGCATTCTGCGTCCGGCAACGTTCCAAAAGGCTTGAAAGGATGGGAACAATGGGATTTGACACGAAGAAAATTCGTGTGATGATTGTAGATGATTCAATGCTTGCGCGTCGTATCATCCAGAATGGCCTGTCTCGATATCCCAATATTGAAGTGGTAGGGGAGGCGTTCAACGCAATGGACGCCCGCAAAAAGCTCCCTATCCTCAATCCGGATGTTATGACGCTGGATGTAGAAATGCCGGGGATGAACGGCATTGATTTTGTCAAGGAAATCTTGCCGATTCATCCAATTCCGATTATTCTGGTTTCGTCTTTGAATCTGCGTGTTTTTGATGCAATGGCAGTTGGTGCGGTGGATTTTGTGCGAAAGCCGGATGGAACTGAAGGAAACGACCGGTTTATCGAAGCGCTGGCCAATAAAATCGTTGTCGCTTCGTGTGCGCGGGTGCGCCGTCCGCCGCTGAGGCCGGTTGCATCCAACAATCGGATTACGTCTCTGCCGCTTAAAATGGGCGTAGCGCCTACCGATGTGATTATCGGTTTGGGAGCGTCGACCGGCGGAACTGAGGCAACTCTGGAGGTGCTGCGCCGCCTGCCTGCAAATATTCCGGGCATGGTGATTGTGCAGCATATGCCACCTGGATTTACGCAGATGTATGCGGAGCGGCTGGACCGTATCTGCCAGATGAAAGTGAAGGAAGCGGAGAACGGGGATGAAATCGTGCGGGGGCAGGTGTTGATTGCTCCGGGCGATAAGCAGATGCGCGTGGTGCGCAACGGCACCAGATATACGGTTTCCTGTATGCCGGGGGAAAAGGTAAGCGGACATTGTCCGTCGGTAGACGCGCTGTTTCTGTCAATGGCGCAGAATGTTCGATGCCGCATGGTGGGTATCATTATGACC
The DNA here is from genome assembly GCF_052117165.1 of Agathobaculum sp. LCP25S3_E8. Classification (NCBI taxonomy): domain Bacteria; kingdom Bacillati; phylum Bacillota; class Clostridia; order Eubacteriales; family Butyricicoccaceae; genus Agathobaculum; species Agathobaculum sp. LCP25S3_E8. Next base: position 22,252 of record NZ_JBQKJR010000020.1, on the reverse strand, counting down.
GGAATGGGCAGTGACGGTGCCAAGGGTCTGTTGGAAATGCGTAAGAAGGGTGCCTATACGATAGGGCAGGATAAGGATTCCTGTGTGGTTTACGGCATGCCGATGGTTGCGCACAATATCGGTGCGGTAATGCAGCAGGCATCATGCGAAAATATCGCCGGTGTACTGGTAAGACATTTGAGTGGTTCGCATCTCTGAGTCAATCTCATAAAATAAAAAAATAGGCGTTAAACAAAAAATGTAGTTTAACGCTTATTTTTTTTTGTTTCTTTCCGATAAAATAAATATCTGTAGCAACAAAAGCTATGTGGTAGTATTGAGGAACAGAGGAGTTGACCGATGATGATGGTTTCGAAAACAGGAGGAATGACCCCTCTCCAGAGGCCACACATGCAAATGGAAAGTGTGGAGGGGCAGTGCCGCTCTTCCGGACAATATGACAGTGTGGAGTTGAAAGCCACACACTATTCTCAGGATCAGCGTTTTTCCATGGAGCTGTCCAGCCACCTCGCGCAGGAGGTGCGGACGCAACAATCCGAAGAAGTGCCGCAGGTTCGGCAGCAGGTTTTAAATGGTGATTATAAAATCAACATTGACAGTCTGGCGGCACAGATTATGTTGCTGGGAGGTGTGTGCTGATGGCGGGCAGCTTTCAGGATATGTTAAAGCTGATTCGTGACCTCACACGCACACTGGAGGATTTGACGAATACGCAGAAGGCGGTTGCAGCTGCTGTGCGGACGGATGATTTGGAAAAGCTGGGCGAGTGCATGAAGCAGGAGCAGGCGCTGTCTCTGGCGCTGCGAAATGCGGATCAGCGCAGAATCAAGCTGCAGGCGGAGCTTGGATTGGAAAACATCCGGCTGGCGCAGTTGCCGGAGCATGTGCCGGATGAGGCAATGCGTCAGGAGATCAAAGCCGCTGGAGAAGCGCTGACCACACAGTACCGCGTTCTGCAAAGTGCGGCTGAAGTGGCACGTTCCGCTTTGGAATGCAGCTTGCACGAAGTAGAAGGTATGATGACAAATCTGGGATTTGATCCGGTGCAGACGAAGGAGCAGACGGCTTCTGTCAGCGGTGCACACACGGATTTCCACGTATGACTGAAGAGGAGGTACCGCCGATATGGCGACTTTTGGTGAGTTTACAGTAGCGCGTCTCGGTATGATCGCCAGTCAGATGGCGCTCAACGTGACCGGACAGAATATTTCCAATATCAATACGCCGGGATACACCCGTCAGCAGCTCGATCAGTACAGCTTCATTACGAATAGTGGAGGATTGTACCATTCCAGCAGTTCGGCTTCGGTTGGTTCGGGCGTAATGCTCGCGGGCGTATCGCAGTTACGTGACCCGTATCTGGATATCCGCTTCCGCAAAGAGATGTCGAGCGTCGGTTCGACCGATGCCACGCTCAATGTGCTCGATCAGCTGCAAAGCGTCATCAACAATGTTGATAAAGAGGGCATTGTTACCCAGTTGCAGGACCTGTTGGGCAATATCAGCGAGTTGGGCAGTCATGTGGGCGAACAGGAATTTGAAACGCTGATGCGTGAATCTGCACAGGATCTGTGTACACTGCTTAATACGAGTGCATCCAAGTTGCAGCAGGTTTATGATAACATCCTGCAGCAGTATAATGAGGATATTCAAGACACGAATAATGTGCTCCAAAAGATTCAAGAGCTGAATCAGCAGATTCGTATTGCGGATATCAACGGTGATGCTGCGCTTGAGCTGCGGGACCAGCGCAATACGCTGATCGACACGCTTTCCGAGTCTATGAAGATAGACGTCACCTATAGTAAGGAAGATGTCGGCGCGGGCGTTGAAGTGGAAAAGCTGACCATCAAAATGGTGAATGCACAGACCGGCAAGCCGGGACAGACGTTGATTGACGGCATTGACCGTGCGGATATAAGCTTGGTCGATGGCGATGCGAATATGTTCTTGAATATCAGCGAGCTGCATGATCCGGATGGCATCCAGACCTCTAACACTTCCTCTCGTTTTACGCTTAGCGGATTAAACTTTGATAAAACGCTGGCCGCAGACTACAAGCAAACAATCACGGTCAATTATGCGGATGCAGCGGGAAATAAAAATTCTATTGACGTTACGTTTGATGTGACCGCGCCGCTCGATCCGAACGATCCGGATGAGGTGAAAGCGGCTCGGGAAGCAACCGTTCAAAGTCTACGGGATGCTTTAGCGAATGATCCAACGCTAAAAGATCGGTTCACAGTAGTGACAACCAATTCCGGTGTCAGCTTGGTGTCTCAGCAGCAAGGCAAGGATGCACTTAATATAACAAGTATGGAACTGGCTGCTGGCGCGCAGGTTTCATTCGGCGGTCAGAAGGCAACGCCAGCTGTGCTGAGTAACGAAGGTGCAGTAACAAATGGAATGGGATACGGCGCACTTGAATCAACCCGTCAGATGCTGGTCGGATCCGGTGAATTCAGCACGGATGCTGCTTACAACAATATCCGTGGTATTCCATATTATATGCGGTCGTTGGACATGCTGGCCAATAAAATTGCTACCGAGATGAACCGAATCAATACGACAAACGCGAATGGAGAGTCACTTGCCGACTTAGGCATTAAGGGGGCCGGAAACCTGTTTGTGGCGGACGGTGATGACCCGGATAACCCGACGCAGCTGATTACTGCATCCAATATCTCGATATCCAAGAAGTGGCAGACCGGCGAGACGACGGTTGTGCCTTCTACTAAGCCGGATGCGGTCAGCTCGGAAAATGATAATATCAACCGATTCTATAATATTTTGAATGAAGCGTATAATTATCAGGCAACTGATATTGTTCGGCAAGACGAAACGCCGTTTACCAGCGGAAAGTTAGAGCAAACGGGTACACAGGGGCAGGACCTGAAGGCGCAGATCACCTATATTGACAGCATGAATCAGAAGCATACCGTGACCGTTGATTTTCAATCCGGCGCGGATGCAGATGCGACGCTGGCAAATTTGCAAGCAGCAATTGCAGGTAAACAGGAGTTGTCGCAGTTTGATGATATTGAGGTCAAAGATGGAACCATTACATTGAAGGCCAATGACGGCAAAATTGATGATGGTGTATTGTGCAGTCTGGTTACTGACATCCAAATTACAGATGATCAGGGTGCGGCGACAGATGATTTCAAAATGGGTGCTGGCAAGATTGGCGGCGCGGTTGCATCCTCGAATATCTATCAGGGAAATCTGGAGAGTTGCTACTCAAACATGGAAGGCGTGTTGGGTTCGCATATCAACACGACCTCCACGATCTACGAAACCTACGCAACAGCGGCCGATGAAATTAATACCAGCCGGGACAGCGTATCGGGTGTGGATCTGAATGATGAGGGTATCAACCTCCTGCAATATCAAAAATCGTTCGCAGCTGCCTGCCGACTAATGACCGCGCTGGATGAAGCGATGGATAAGGTCATCAACGGTATGGGCGTTGTCGGACGCTAACAGAAAGGAGTAGTGGGAAAAAATGATGCGTGTTACCACAAATGGTACGCTGCGTACCTACCGCGGACATTTGGCGCGTGCAACACTCAATCAGTATCAGTCGATGAATACTGTTCTGACTCAACGGCGGTTTACTTCTTATGCGGATTCGCCGTCTTTGGCAACGCAGTCTTTCCGCTTGCATTCGGCATATGCCCGCAATACTGCGCAGCAGAGTATGAGCGAGGAGATGATTAGCAAATTTGAGGCCGCAGGCAGCAGTCTGCAGCAGCTTCAAAATCAGTATCGGGATGCACTGGATGCGGCTGAGCAGGGGCAGGACGACAGCAAAGCGGGCGCACGTGTGCAATTAGGTGAAACGCTTAAGGGCATTGCAGAGGGCATGGTACAAACGCTTAATGCGCAGTATGGTGAAAAGTTTATCTTCGCGGGTGCAGACGGTGATAATGCTCCGTTTGAACTTAAGGACGGTAAGTTATTATTCCGTGGCTTGGATGTAAACGATCCGGCGAATGAAGCGGCTTTTAAGGAAATGGCGAACGAGACTGCATATGTGGACATTGGTCTTGGCATGCAGTTGGATGAAAACGAGCAAGTGGTACCGTCGACAGCGTTCAATTCTGCGATTTCCGGCATTGGTTTGCTGGGATACGGTACGACAGATGGCACGGCGGATGGCATCCCCAAAAATATGATCAGCACAATCGCAGAGTTGGGTGAGATTTACTCCCGTGCAGATTCGGAGACCGGTTATCTGAATCCGGCAGATTCAGAGCGTGCTGATGCGTTGTTTGATAATTTGCAGGAGTCAAACTCCGACTTCCGCGCCAACTGGACTAAGATGGACACACAGGCACAGTTCCTTAAGTCTAATGATACGCGTCTGACTTCGACAGGTGATACGCTGCAAACGCAGTATGAGGGCTTGGATCGCGTGGATTTGGCTGATGCGCTGACTACATTCGCGTATGCTCAATATAGTTACAATGCGGCACTTCGTGTGGGAAATGATATTTTGTCGCAATCTTTTATCGATTATATGAGTTAATATAATTTGGTGAAAATAAAAGGGAAAGAGTGATGGGTGGATGGAACGACTGATAGAGATTAAAACGGTTCCAATAGAACTGGAGATGAAGGTTAACCATGCGCGGTTGGACTACAAGCGTTCAACGGTTGACTTGGAGATTTCAAGAAATCAGGGAGGCTTGCAGATACGAAGCAAGCCGATCAAAGTGAATATTGATACGTTTGAAGCGCGCAATTCGGTGTCGCCGACTGCGATGCGAAGCATTGAGCAGGCTGCGCAGCGCGGCCAGCAAAAGGTTTATGATACCACTGCTACATATGCGCGTCGAGGTGATTTATTGTTGGAAGCAAAAATCGGAGAGCAGTTGATTTCCCAGTTTGCGATGGAGTCGCAACAGGTCAACACTGATTTTGCGATGAAATGGCTTCCCACCACTGGACCGGATATTTCATGGGATGGCGGGGAGCTCAGCATCCGGTATGAGATGGATAAACTTAATTTTGATTGGCGAATGGATAATGGTAATGTGGAATTCATTCCGGGCAATATTGAGTTTACTGTTATGCAGCAGCCGGATGTCATTATCAAATATATTGGTGGGCCGGTCTATGTTCCACCGTCTGCGGATCCGGACTATGTGCCGTTAGACGAACAGGCTTAATAAGGAGCAAAGTATGAAAATACAAACCAAATATTTTGGTGAGTTGAATATTGACGATAGCACAACGCTTCGCTTTTCGGATGGCTTGTTTGGGTTTGAACAGGAAAAGGAATTTGTCCTCCTCTCTTTTTCGGAAGAGGAGGACTTCCTGCTCTGCCTGCAAAGTGTAAAAACGCCTTTTTTGGCATTTACATTGCTCAATCCCTTTATGGTAATGCCGGAATACCGTCCCGTGCTGTTGCAGGAGGATCTGCAGCAGCTGGGCGTTGATAAAAGCGAGGATTTGTGCTATTACGTGCTGTGCAGAGTAGAAAACCCAGTTTCTAAGAGTACGGTCAATCTGCGTTGTCCGGTTGTGTTGAACGACCAGACTCGTCAGGCACGGCAGGTGATTCTGGACGAGTATGAGATGCGGTGCCCACTTTCATCGCTGGGAAAGAAGGATGACGGAGCATGCTGATCCTGCAACGAAAAGAAGGCCAGTCGCTTACGATTGGAGATCGGATTGTAGTCACGGTTCAGGAAATCGGTCAGGGGCGTGTGCGTTTGTCGGTGGATGCGCCGCGTGATATTGCGGTGCTTCGGACAGAATTGGTGGAAGCGCAGCGGGAGAACCGATCGGCCGCTCAGGAGAAGGAATCCCCGATGCAGCTGCTGCAAATGCTTCGCAAGGAAAACGAAAAGTAATGCCGGTATTCTGGTGTGGACAGAAATAAAAAATCCTGCGTCACAAGACGCAGGATTTTTGATTTTAATGATGCGGATGTTCGTTAACAATAACGCAAGCGCGCATCATCTGAACGGATAATTCCTTTTCGTATCGTGCTGCATAAACGCTCATATAAGCAGCTCGCTTGGATTTTTCGAGTACCACATATTTAGAAGGGAGGTTGGTCAATGCAAGCGCTTTCATATCGACAATACAGCGCTGACAACGGCATTGCAGCATATTTTCGATATAATACAGCGAAGTTTCTTCAACCAGCTCTTGCAGGACATTGGTGTATTCAACATTTTGTTCTCCGGCGGGGGTGTAAATTTCCTCGGCTGGCTTCTGAGGTTGCGGTACTTTAATGGCGGTCCGATCCGGTTCTGACGATTTGGCAGAAGGCGCGGTCTCTTCTGGTTGCGGTGCTTCTGACGACACCTGTTCGGTTTCCGGTTCTGTGGCTGGTTCTATCGTAGTTTCCTGTTCCGGAACGGATAGCTCTACGGTTTCCGGATCATTTATGTCCTCATCCGCTGCCGAATCTTGCGGCTCGCTAGTGGGGGACGGATCGGTCGATTGTGCGGGCGTTTCCGCTTCACTTAGGGCCTGCAGCAGCCCTAATTTAATGTCATCTGAAAGCTGCTGCTCTTTTTCCCGTACAGTTTGTACGATGGGAACTACAGGCTGCGGCATGGGGGCGGAAGTGGCTTGCGGCTGCGGTTGTTCTGATGCGGTCGTTTCCGAAGCCGGCGAAGGTTCTTCCGGGACAGGTGCGGCAGGTGTCGATTGGGATGTTGCAGCTTTGGAGGTATTCTTGGTTTTTTTTGCGCCGGAACGAGCTTTTTCCTTAGGGGCTGCCGCTGGCGTTGCTTGCGTTTCCGCAGATGCGGCTGGGACGGTCGACTGTTCGGCTTCGACTGGTGTAGCGTCGCTGGGGGTTGCTATCAAGTTCAGCACGCGTGCGGTTTTGTTACTGCGTTTTGATGCCATCTTTTAACTTTCCTTCCGTGGTTTAGGATTTATCAGCGAGGATTTCGTCTACAAGAGCAACGAAATCCATAGCGGGCTTACAAGTGGGGGAATAGGTAACAATGCTCTCCCCGTGCGCGGGCGCTTCCGCCACCATAACGCTTTGACGGATTTTAGACTCAAAAACCTTGGTGTCAAGCTGCTGGGCGATTTGCTGGGAAAGTTCCAGCACGTCGCGATTTAGGTTCAGGCGAGCGTTGAATTTATTCAGCAGGATGCCGATGACCTTAAGGCTGGGGTTGTAATATTGTCGGACGGTTTCGATGGTTTCTTTGATTTGTGTTACGCCCAGCAGACTGAGAATTTCTGGTGCCATCGGAATGATGAGTTTATCAGCGGCAACGTAAGCGTTGACGGTCAGAAGGTTGAGAGCAGGAGGGGTGTCGATGATAATATAGTCATAGCGAGCGGAAACCAGCGACAACTCGGTTTTAAGCATGTATTCGCGTCCAGGTTTGTTGCATTCCAGCTCAACGCCGGACAGCAAAATGTTGGAGGCAAGGAGGTCTCCGTAGGTTGCGGTGCAAATCGCCTGATCGATGGGAAGCTGTTTCTTGAACACTTCATACATGGTGTGCACGTTTTCGATGTCCACGCCAAGGCTGAAACCAAGATTGCCCTGTGGGTCGAGGTCAACGCCAAGAACTTTATACCCGCGCTCGGAAAGCGACGCGATGAGCGCGGCTGCTGTGGTTGTTTTTCCGACGCCGCCCTTTTGGTTGGTAATGGCAATGATTTCCGCCATAGAAAACACTTCCTTATCTGAAAAAAATCTTAATATTCTCTTATGTTTAGTATACTACATGTCGAAATAAAAACATAGAATAAAATTTTTTTATCGCATATTTTCTTTTTCGCCAATTCTCAAAGGCGAATAACAGTTTTTTGGAAGGAGCGATTAATATGGCAGTCAGTAATGTGAGCAGTAGTAGCAGTTCTTCCAGCATTTACGGAAGTCGTTCTAGCAATATTATCAGTGGCCTTGCAAGCGGTTTGGATACCGAATCTATGATTGAAGGAATGGTTTCGGGCATCAAATCAAAAATCGATACGCAGAAGCAGAATCAGCAGATTCTCCTGTGGCAGCAGGAGGCCTATCGCAGCATCAGCGATCAGCTTGTACAGATTTCTAACAAGTATACTTCGTATACTTCGTCTACCAATCTGATGAGTTCTGCATTTTTCCAGCCGAGCATTATCACATCTCTGGGTAAAAATGCGGACATGATTTCCGCTTCCGGCAGTACAACCAGCGATATTCAGATCAGCAAAGTAGAAAATTTGGCGAAAACAGAGACTGTCAGCTTTAATGGACTTAATGGCGTTTCCAATAAGAGTGGCATTGAGGCTGATAATGCCGTAGACTTGAAGGGTGAGGTTGACGTCAGCAATCTGGCGGGCCAGCAGCTTTCGTTTGAGTACGGCAATAAAACATTTACCATTACATTTGACAGTGATCGTGAGTACAACTCGCTTAAGGATGTAGCAGATGAGATAAATAAACAGCTTGGTAATGCATCCATCTCTTTGTCGGACGGCACAAGCATCAAGATGAATTCCAAAATCAAGGCAGAGGTGTCCGGCAATAATTTGGAGTTCAGCTTTGTTGATGGCGCTAAGGAAACTAACACCTTAGAGCTGAAGAGCTATTCTTCTCAATCTGCATTAAATGCGCTGCATCTGAGTGCTGGTGATACAATGAGCGGCACTGGGAAGATAACATCAAGTGCAGAGATTACGAACGACGATCTCTTCTCCACAAAATCGACGGCTGATGTACTTGCTGGCGCAACCATGAATGTGACCTATAACGGTACAACGGCGACGATTAAGATGCCGGAAAAGGGAACAGACGAGTATAACGAGATTTTTGTTAATTCAACCAGTAAAGAAGATGCTGCTCAGAAAATGCAGGATTACCTGCAAACCCAGTTTGATCAGGCGTTCGGCTACAACCGCGTCCATGTAAGCGGTGTACAAAGCGACGGAACATTCAAGCCTACATTTGAGTTGGTGTCCGCCGGTGAAGGCGATACGCTTTCTATCAATTCCGGTACGTTGAACGTAATCGGCAAGGGTGGTATCTTCGGCATCGACCGTGGCGCGTCTAACCGTGTCAATACCAGTAAAACCCTTGGAGAGTTGTATGGGTTAGATGAAACCAGCATCGAATTTACCGACTTGAAAGCTGTACAGAACGAGGATGGCAGCGGGGACAAGTTGGATGAAAATGGTAACAAGCTGTATGCGCTTGAGATCAATGGTGTGAAAATCGGCGAGTATTCGGTTGATACGACGCTGGAAACCATCATGAACGATATTAATAAGAATGAGAAGGCGGGCGTAAAGGTCAGCTATTCTACCACTTCCAATCAGTTTGTGTTCACCTCCACGCATGGCGGTTCTGGCGGCCAGATTGAAATTGGTGATGATGGCGCGAACTTGGCCGCAAAGCTGTTTGGTGCAGTTGAATATGATGGTCAGGGAAATATCGCTAAGGTTCGCGGACAGGAAGTTGCTAACTATCAGGGAAAAGAGTTTAGTGTCATCCAAGGTCAGGATGCCCAGATGGAAGCGTATATTAACGGCGTAAAGACTACCCTGACCAGTGGCACGAACACTTTTGATATCGACGGCTTCAAGGTCACCGCAAACGGCACGTTTACGGCGGACAACGAGGGTGAGCGCGTCACGTTTGATAAGAAGGTTGATGCAGATAAGATTGTCGATGCGGTCAAGAGCTTTGTTGAGGATTATAACAAGGTTCTTGCGGAAATCAACGAACAGTATTCGACCCAGCCGGATCATAAAAACGAATATAAGCCTTTGACGGATGATCAGAAGGCGGATATGACCGAGAAGCAGATCGAGGAATACGAGACAAAGGCAAAGCAAGGTTTGCTGTTTGGCGATAACGATCTGGGTAATTTGTCCAACGCGCTGCGCTTCGTGTTCTCCAATTCGGATTTGGATGCGATTGGTGTAAGTGTATCCACCAGTTATTCGGATAAGGGTAAGATTACACTGGACGAGACTAAGCTCCGTTCTGCCCTGGCCAGCGATCCGGATGCGGTTGCAGAGGCGTTTACAGCACCGCTGGAGCAAAAGCAGGTTACCAACTCGGATGGCTCCACTTCGTGGGTTGATGACACTTCCTCGGGCGGCGCGATGTCTCGCCTGAAGGTGCAGCTCGATAAATACGCGGCGACAACCGGTGCAACCAAGGGTATTCTGATTGAAAAGGCTGGTTCGCAGTATTCTCCGATGGCATTGTTGCAGAACACGCTGCAGGATAAGATTGACAGCTATGATGATGTGATTGATACCCTGACCGATCAGCTGAATGATAAAATTGATTTTTACACCTCGAAATTCAGCAAATTGGAAACATTGATCGCACAAATGAACTCGCAGAGTTCTTATTTGTCGAGCTTGGGTGGCAGCAGCTATTGACAAAGGGTGTAAAATAGAAAGGACGGGGTAATCCGGCTATGGATATGCATGGCTACCAACAATACAAAGCACAGTCGATCAATACGATGACTCCCGGCGAGCTGCTGATGCTGCTGTATGATGAATTGATTAAGCGTTTGACCCGTGCGGAAATCGCGCTCAAGAACCAAAATTATGAGGTTTTTGATGAATCAATTATCCGCTGTCGGGAAATCCTAAGGTATCTGGATGACACGCTTGATATGCAGTATCCGATTAGTCATGATCTGCACCGCCTGTATGATTTCTTTTCTTATGAGTTAAGCCGCGTACAGGTGGGACGGAACGAGAAGGTTTTGGCCGAAGTAAAGCCCCGATTGACCGACCTGAGGGATACATTCCGACAGGCACAGAAGGCGGGCGGCGTATGAATGAGCAGTGGATGAAGCTGCTGGTACAACTCAGAAAGCGTTATACGGCCCTGACAGAGACGCTTGACTTAACCATGCAGATGGGAGAGGCGTTGGACAGAAATGACCGCACTTCTTTCAGTATGCTTTTGGCCATGCGTCAAGAGCCTGTGCTCCGTATGCAGGAACTCGACGGCAATATCCGGCGCATTGTGGAAATCGATGCGCCGGATATTGAAGCACGTTGGCGTGCTTTGGTTCGTGGAGATAATCCACAGAACGCGGATGAGCAGATGATAGTAAATCAAATGCAGCAGAACAAGCGCGTGATTGAACGTTTGGTGCCGATTGATAGCAGAATCAGTCAGGTACTCTCGGAAAGAAAGTCATAGCGTGAGAAAAAAAAGCTGGACAAAACGAATAGGATTATGCTTTATGGCGGCTGTCTTTATCGGCGGAGCTGAGTTGGCAGCCTGCTATTGGCTTGACCCGCCGATTTTCCATAAGATCGTAGATCCGGTCGTGGAGAAATCGGGTGATTTGTGGCGCTTTACAAGCGATCAGGTGCGGGTGGCGGCTGACGGTGTGAAACAACGTATTACAGAACGCAGTGCGCTGCGGCAGGAGCAGATCGAATCCCAGCGGGCAGGGGAACCGGCAATACCGGATGGCGGCGTAATGATAGAAGATCCTGCAATCACTGAGCTGGTGATTCGGGATGGTCAGGAGGTGCTGACGGGCGGGTCGGTTTCGATTGCGTATTTTGCGCAAAGCGATCCGGCATGGAAAGATCAGCCCTATGGCTCTGATCGTGTCGGTCCGTATGGTTGTGGTCCGACTGCCATGGCGATGGCGGTAAAAAGTCTGACCGGTACAAATACCGATCCAGAGCAGATGGCCAGCTGGTGCAGTCAAAATGGATATTGGGCTGCCGGAAGCGGATCATATCACAGTATTGTTCGTGGTGTAGCCAATGCCTTTGGGTTGGAGTGTTCTTCTCCAAGCTCCGTTACGCCGGAGGATCTGCGCACACAGCTTTCCGGTGGCCGTATCGCTGTCGCTTTGATGAGTGCCGGACACTTTACCAGTGGGGGACATTTTATCCTGTTACGTGGCGTGACATTGGATGGCAATATTTTGGTTGCCGATCCGAACAGCAGGGCGCGCAGTTTGCAGGAGTGGGATGCATCAATTATTATAAATGAATTGAGTTCCAGCAAAACAGCAGGTGCACCGCTCTGGTTTTTATCCAAAGAGACAGATTAGCAGCGCCTGAGCGCTCAAACAGGAGGTTTACTGTGCCCCAGATAGAAATGCAGCATGTAACCAAATATTTTACCAATGAGCAAAGACGATTTGCGGCGATAGATGATGTTTCTCTCACTATCGAACGTGGGGAATTTGTTTTCCTTATTGGCAGCAGTGGAGCAGGAAAAACAACATTGCTTCGACTGCTGGCCAATCAGATTGTGGCGGATGAGGGGAAAATTTGGCTGGATGATGTGGAACTGACACGACTGCGCGGCTGGAGAAGGCCGGTATATCGGAGAAATATTGGTCAGGTCTGGCAGGATGCAAGCCTGATCCGAAAAAAAACTGTGCGGCAAAATCTGGAGCTGGTTCAGCGGGCGCTTGGCGTCAAGTCAAAGGTAATTCCAGAGAATACTCGAAAGGCGTTGTCAATTGTTGGCATGCGACCTATGGAGGACCGATATCCGTTTGAGTTATCCGGCGGACAGGTCAAAATGGTGGAATTGGCACGTGCAATTATCTGCAATCCACCAATTCTGATTGTGGATGAGATCACTGCGAACCTCGATTATGATACAGGATGGGATATTATGAATATCCTCAATGAAATCAATCGTTGCGGGACTACAGTTATTATGGCGACGCACGCAAAGGATTTTGTCAATATCATGTGCCGCAGAGTAGTTACATTGGTTGCCGGAAAAATTGCCGGCGACGTTGAGAAGGGCAAATACGGCGAGTTAAGAGCAACGAACCGATTTGAATAAATAAATAATGAGTTGTTGGGAGGAATTTTTTGGTATGCGACTAAGAGACATGAAAATTAACCACAAGCTAATTTTGGGGTTTGCTATCCCCATTTTTCTATCGCTTATGCTTTTGATTATTTCTGTGGTGAATACGTTTTCACTGCGCAACCAGTATGAGAGCTTGATTAATAATGAGGTTGCGTTGCAGGAGCAAGTCTTGACCAGCCGAATTGAGATTAATACGGCCGCTCGATATGCTCGTGATATGGTTTTGGATACGGAAAAGACGAATTATAATGAGAATGAGTCGAATCTGAATGAGGCATTGACGGCGCTGGACAGTGCGCATGAGTATGTTTCGGAGCATTACACACTGGGAGACGGAAAAGACAAAACTTTTATCTCGGCCGTTACCGCTTGGAAGAATATTGTTCCTGAGATTACCAGCGCGCTGCAGCAAAATGATTTTGAACAGGCTGAAACCATTCTGGTAAATGAGTGTACGCCTGCTCTGAATGCACAGAAGGAGGCGGCAACCGATCTGTCAGATTCGATTGCAGCAAAAATCTCGCAGATAGTTACTGAGCAGCAGCAGTCAGTCACCCGTATGTTTATCATTATGGCCATCTTGCTGATTGTGTTTTTGATTCTGGTAGTAGTTTTTGCGGCTAACCTGATTCATTCGATTACCAGACCTCTGGATGAGACTCGTGCGGCATTGATTGAGATAAGCAAGGGCAATTTGAGCCATAGAGTTACATACGAGTCGAAGGATGAAATCGGCGAAATGGCAGAGGCGCTGCGCTCCAGCCAACATGTGCTCGAGTCGGCGTGCCACGAAATCACTCGAATCACTTCTTCCATGGTGAATGGTGATTTCAGTGTGACGAGTGAAGTGGAATTGCCGGGTGCATTCCAGGGCATTTCTAAATCCCTTTCACAGTTAACCGAGCAGATGCAGCGAATGATCTCCAATGTGAAATCTTCGATTGAGCAGGTATTTGTAGGTGCGGAACAGGTGTCGACTGGTGCACAGTCTTTGGCGCAGGGCGCTACCGAGCAGGCAAGTGCAGTTGAGCAGCTGTCTGCTACCATCAATGATATTGCAACTGCAGCGCGTAAGAATGCTGCGGCTGCACAGTCGGCAAAGGAGAATGCTGACGCGGCAGGTGCGCAGAACTCGGAGAGCCAGCAGCAGATGACTCTGATGATTCAGGCGATGAACGAAATTACCTCTACATCGCAGGAAATCAGCAAGATTATTAAGACGATTGAGGATATTGCATTCCAGACCAATATTCTGGCGCTCAATGCGGCTGTAGAAGCAGCACGCGCCGGTTCCGCGGGCAAGGGTTTTGCAGTTGTTGCGGATGAGGTTCGGAATTTGGCATCGAAATCTGCGGAAGCAGCTAAGAATACCACTGCTTTGATTGAAAATTCGATTAAGGCGGTCGAAAATGGATCCAGCATTGCACACGCAGCGGCAGAATCCATTACTTCCAGCACGGATCTGACCAGCAAGGCGGTTGAAAAGATTACCCAGATCGCTGACGCGGCAGAGCGTGAATCCGAGTCTATTGAGCAGATTACTCAAGGTATTGACCAGATCGCAACAGTGGTGCAGACGAATTCTGCAACCAGTGAGGAATCTGCGGCAGCAAGCGAAGAGTTGTCCTCTCAGGCCAATATGCTGCATCAGATATTTGCATCTTTCCGCGTCGGCACAAGCGACGAAGTTCCGGCAGCAGCACCGGCACCGTCGTATGATTATCAGGCGCCCGCCACTTCGGCATATGACAGCAATGTCCCCACTTCTGTAAACAGCGGCAGCTTTCATGCAGGAGGTACTTCCCCCGTATCGGGGGATAGGTTTCCAGTCAGGCATGGCACCTCGTTCGCAAGCTTCGACGATCCGGGTAAGTACTAAGAGATACGAAGTTACCCCTGATTTGGAAACGGGCAACGATTTGATTGATTCCGAGCATCGTATGCTGTTTGATGCAATCAATGATTTGATGGATGCATGCAGCTCCGGCCAAGGTCGCAATAAGATTGGCGAAACTGCAGACTTCTTAGCGGATTATGTTGATAAGCATTTTTCGGATGAGGAAGATTTGCAGCGTAAGAACCATTATCCCCACTATCAGGCGCATCATAATTTCCATGTAAATTATAAGCAGAAGATTCGGGAGTTGGCCAATAGCATTCGTGCGGATGGTCCGAGTGTAAAGAGCTTGGGCGAAATTAATACGCAGGCAAGCGTCTTGATCAATCATATTCGGCATGAAGATAAACGCTTGGCAGCTTTTTTGAAGAACGGAACTGAGTGATGAGCCGTTTTTTGCCAAATTTAGCATGGTAAGAGAAATGTTAATATGAATGTGTAGGAGGTTGACGGTGTACAGCCTGAGATTGTGGGTTGAACAGCGCTGGTGCAGCGCTGGTTCGCGCTCAGGCTGTATACTGTGGCTCTCCAACGTATTCCGACCTTGTCTGATTCACGTCTCCATATCGCGTCAATAGCGCATGAGTGGGAGGCGTGATTTGCGTATGATACTGTTGGAGACAGGTATCTTAGTTTAAATGGGAGGTAGTACGTTGAGTGCGCTCACGCAAGAAGAGATTCAGAATGTCTTGGATCAGGTAATGCAGGATATGACTAAGCGTATTGGTGGAATTTGCCTTCGGAAGCGGGATGCCATACTTTCCAACGATATGTGTACGGTATATACCACATTTGAAGGAAGCTACCACGGCACTTTGATATTATGTGCAGACACCACATTTTTGGTTCGTCTGGCGCGCTATGTCATGCAGGAAGATACAGTGGATCCAAATGATTTTGAGGATCTTGTAAAAGAATATTTCAACATAATCTGCGGGCAGATTGTTGCCGGATTGTATCGTATTTCGCATTGTCCTTCTCGTTTTCGCATTCCAGTGTTCTATATGGGACGTTATATCCCTATAGGGGATGGAGAGGCGCAGAACGTCATCAATTATGCGAGCGATCATAATGAGGGAGCACAACTAATTCATCAACTGATTTCTGCATAGATGTATACTTGCAGATGAATCTTAAAAAGGAGCTGTACAATATGTCCAAGAGAGTCATGGTAGTAGACGATTCTCGTATCGTTCAGTTGCAATTAAAAAAGATTTTAGCGGATACAGAGTATCAGATTGTTGCATTCTGTCAAAGCGGTGAAGAGGCTCTGGAGAAATATAGTGAAGTTCAGCCGGATTTGGTGACAATGGATATTTTGATGCCGGGCATCGATGGATTGGAAACCGCGCGTCAGCTGCTGAAATCGTATCCAAATGCCCGAATTTTGATGGTTTCTTCGCTTGCATATGATGATACAATCAACGAAGCAAACGATGTGGGCGTAAAAGGCTTTGTCTACAAGCCGTTTGAACGCAGCCAGATTCTGGAATCAATGTCGAATGTGTTTCGTGATGCGTAAATAAGAGACAGAATTGGTCTAATATGTTGATTTGTGCGCTCTGCATCAAAGCAGAGCGCACAAAACTAACAAAAAAAATATTAATAAAATGCACATAATGCCAAAATTTAAAAAAAATAAAATATTGGCTTATTTTTTTTTGCGTGTAACCGATGATATGAGTGTAAGTTAAAACCCCGGCATTGTGCAGGGGAAATGCATTTCCAGCTTTCAAACGGGGTGTAACTGTCTCGTCTGAAATAGAACAACTATTCACCAAATGGACCGTAAGCAAAAGGATTTGCTTCGGACGGATTCTGTAAAGGAGTAGTGAATCATGAGAATCCAACATAACATTATGGCAATGAATGCCTACCGCAATTACTCTAACAACACCTCGGCTCTGTCTAAGAACCTCGAGAAGCTGTCTTCCGGTTACAAGATCAACCGCGCTGGCGACGACGCAGCTGGTCTGGCAATTTCCGAGAAGATGCGTGCGCAGATCACCGGTCTGGAAACCGCTCAGAAGAACGCGAAGGACGGTATCTCTCTCGTTCAGACCGCTGAAGGCGCGCTGACCGAAGTACATGACATGCTCAACCGTATGGTCGAGCTGGCTAACCAGTCCGCTAACGGCACCTACGACAACGAAACTGACCGTGCGAACCTCCAGAAGGAAGTTGAGCAGCTGAAGAGCGAAATCAACCGTATTGCTGATTCCGCTAACTTCAACGGCATCAAGCTGCTGGACGGCTCGCTGAGCGAGGGCGGCAATAAGAGCATTGAGATCTCCGGAATTGCTACTACCTTTGCGCCAGGCTCTGCAAGCATTGCGTCAACTTCGGCATCGTTTGCTAAAGGATCCACGATTACTACTGGTTTTACAGATGGCAAAACGATTGAGATTAACCTTTCGGTTGATAATGGCAAGAGCTATAGCATCAAGCTGACGCGTGAAGGAAATACGCTCGTTGATGCAAACGGTAAGAGTTATAAGGTTTCTAGTACGGCACAGGCTACCGAGGTCAATGCTGCAATTGCCGGCGCAATTAAGGATGCAACCGGTGGCGCATTTACTGCAACTGGCGGTGTTGGCTCTAAGTTGACTATTACCAGCACGGAAACCGGTGCAAATGCTCCGACTGTAACCGGTATTACGGGTTCCGTCAATGGCACCGCAGCTACTGTTGGCACGAAGGTAACGGCGCCGGTAGCGGATAAGATCAAGATTGCATCTACTGCTATCACGGCAGCCGGCAATACTGCTACGGCTGCGCAAGTAACGGTCTTCACTATTAATGGACAGAAGTTTGCGCTGGCTGCTAACGATGCTGCACTGGATCATGTACAGAAGCTGGCAGGCGATGATGTCAAGGTTGTTATCGGCGCTAAGATTGGTGATGCTGCGCAGCAGTTGGCAGACGCTACTGGCCTGACGGTTGGGAAGGATGGTGATGGTGTTGCTATCAGCACTGCCAGCGGCAAGGCGTTGACCCTGCAGATCGGCGATACCTCTGATTCCTACAACAAGCTGCAGGTATACGTTCAGGATATGCACACTGGTTCGCTTGGCATCGCGGGCATCGACATTGGCACGCAGGACGGCGCTGCTGCGGCTGTTGACCTCATCAAGAACGCAATCAATGTTGTTTCTGACGTACGTGGTACGCTTGGTGCTACCCAGAACCGTCTGGATCACACTATCAACAACCTGTCCGTCATGACTGAGAACATTCAGGATGCAGAGTCCACCATCCGCGACACCGACGTTGCAGACGAGATGATGGCTTACACCAAGAACAACATTCTGGTTCAGTCTGCGCAGGCTATGCTGGCACAGGCCAATCAGGTTCCGCAGGGCGTTCTCCAGCTCCTGCAGTAAGCCAAACCAACAGTTTAGTTCAACCATACAGAGCGGGGCGGGCATTTGCCCGTCCCGTTTTTCTGTAATGGATAAAGGAGAGTCCGGAATGAGCAGTAATACAATTGATCTTGCTCGTCGTTTAGCAGAGTTAGGACAGAAAGAGGATGCGCAGCAGGCTTATCTTATGGTTCTGCAGGAGGTTTCTGAGAAACAGCCGGAATTGGAGATGGAAGCTGCCAGCTTTATCTTTTTTTCAGAGGGCGATTATCAAATAGCCTACACAACATTTGTTTCTTTATATAATCGTGGTTTCTATCAGGCTGAACTGATGGATTTGATGACACAGGCGTTTTATCTGCCGAATGTAGCAGAGCAGATGAAGCGATATAAACAGAATTGTGAGCGGTTAGGACGTTATCCCTATCTGTTTCGCAAGGATTTCTTGGCGTTTGATGATCTGCCAATTATGTTTTTTCCCTTCAATGATGAAGGATATATCCCGTATTATAAAGCGGAAAACAGGTTTGGCAATTATGTGAATTTTAACGATCCGGTGATCGACCGCTATTTCTTTAAAGATTTGGAAAATCCCATCCTTGCAAAGGATGTTTATTCACAATATCAGTTAGAATACTTGACCGACAACGTGCGTAAAAGTGAGTGGGTCGGTAGGGAAAATCATATATATTTGCATTATACAGATTGGCCGGTATTTTGCGCCCATTTGCAATGCCTTTCGATCTACAGTCTGCTGCGAGACAGCAAGCAGGTGTTTTTGTTTGGGGATGAAATATCACAGTATCCGATTGATTTTAAAGAGCGTTTTGGAATTGATTACAGCAAGTATCCGGTCAAGCCGGTTGGAATTCGTGAGGTCAACCGACTGATTTGGCATACACAGCTTGCAGCACATAACGGCGGCGATTTTTTCAATGAAATCTTTTACGGTCATCCGAATTTGCTATCGTTTGAATCGATTTTGTTTTCTTCCATCCTGTCACAGATAAAAGATTATCGTGAGCAGTTGAAGAAAAAGCGCTGTAAAACACGGATCGACATTCAGCTTTCTCAGCTCCGCCATCCAACAGATAAAGATTTTCTGGTTGCTTTATTTTTAGAAGCTGCACCGGTTTCTGATCAGACATGTCGGATTGCTCCTGCGCTTTTTTTTCAACCCCATTTTCATAATGTGCTATGCGAAATGCGCATTGATGATAAAACGGGAAAGACGTTGCTTTATTCAGAACAGTTCGATGAAATTTCGAAATCCACTATATTTAAGCAATTCAAATACATAAAAACTTTTACACCGATGCGACGTATTACGACAAGTTATGCGGCTACCATTCGCTTTATGAAAAATTCTGACTTTCAGAGTGACGATGCAGTCACTCCAGACGTAATAGCTGAAAGATTACTGAATCGGAGTTTTATGATTGATCAATATAATCGTTTGTATCGTGATAGTGTGCTTGTGCGTTTTGAGGATGGCAAATTAAACCCCAAAGCTACTTTTTCTGCGTTAGCAGAGTTTTTGGATATTCCTTATACAGAAAGTATGACATATTGTTCTAGTAAGGATGGGGTAAATCCAGAGTCATTGAAAGGCAATGTTAGAGGTTTTGACGCGGCCACGGTTTATCGAACCTATGATGAATTTGCAAATGATGATGAACGCGCGTTTTTAGAGTATTTTATGCGCGATGCGTATGAGCATTATGGATATGATTTTCAGTATTATAAGGGTGAATCTGTTGATGAACAGTGGGTACGAGAAAAAATTAGTAATTTCGCTTGTATCAATGCAATAATAGAAAAATCGTGGAGAGATCACTTGATATTGGAGAAAAAAGCGGAAAAACAATCTGAAGATATTGTAGAACGAGCAAAGCAAGTGACAACCAGTTATAACGAAAATCGTTTGCGTATTGCGCAACTTTTGATGAGAGGTCTGCGCTTCGTCAACAAGCAGGGCCAGCCGCTGCACATGATGACGCCGCTGCGTCTTGATCCGGCCCTTCTGGAACAACCGCTCTATCACTAAAAAGGAGAACGCCATGGATAACAAAGGAACTGTTTACTTTTTTACGGGGCTTTCCGGTGCGGGAAAGACCACGATCGGCGGTTTGTTTTATCAACGGCTGAAAAAGACAAAGCCCAATGTTGTTTATCTGGATGGGGATGAAATGCGTCCTGCCTTCGGTGAGGATATCGGATATACTCACGAGGAACGTCTGCGTTGGGCGGGACGGATTTTCCGTGTTTGTCAATTGCTTTCCAATCAGGGGATTGATGTGGTTTGCTGCAGCATTGCGATGTTTGAATCTGTGAGACAGTGGAATCGGGATAATATTCCCAGTTACAAGGAGATCTATATTAAGGTCAAAAAGGAGACGCTCCTTGCCCGTAATCAGAAAGGATTATATACAGCCGGACATAATGTGGTAGGCGTAGATTTGCCGTTTGACGAGCCGAAGAATCCGGATCTTCTCGTGCAGAATGATGGGGATGAAAGTCCACTGGAGGTTGTCAAGCGGATTGAGAAGATTCTGTATCCTTGTATTGTACAGAATCCGATTGACAATACGACATATTGGAATCAATATTATCAAAATCGTATTTGTTCGACAGAACCCTCGCCGTTTGCGCGTTATGTCTCCACTTTGGTTGATCCAGGTAAAACATTAGTTGATTTGGGTTGTGGCAATGGTCGTGATGCTTTGTTTTTTGCGGATATCGGTTTGAATGTCTTGGCGATTGACCTTTCTGACACAGCGATACAGCAGCAGGCAAATTTGGAAAAACGAAATATTAGATTCCTGTGCAGCGACTTTGTAAATTGCGGAGAACATCAACCTGAAACGTATGACTATGCATACAGTCGCTTTACCATTCATTCTATCAATGTAAACCAGGAGCGATTACTGATGCAAACCATTTATCGTTCGCTGAAAAAATCAGGGAAATTCTTTATTGAGGTCCGCAGCGTGCATGATCCGCTTTATGGAAGAGGAGAGGCGCTGGAGAGAAATGCATTTTATTACGATAATCATTATCGACGGTTTATCGTAATGGATGAATTGATTGACCACCTCAAGGAACAAGGATTTTTGATTGAGTATGCCGAAGAAAAAACAGGCTTCGCGCCATATGGAAATGACGATCCTCCGATTATTCGAGTGGTTGCAAAAAAGTAAGGATCTGAAAAATGAAACATATGATGATGGTTGATCTGCATACCCATACCTCGGCTTCTGATGGTCAGTACAGTCCTGTGCAGGTGGTATGTAAAGCGAAAAAAGCAGGGATTACCTGTTTGGCTATTACGGATCATGATACAATATCCGGCTTGCAGGAAGCGCAAGGTGCAGGGAAGGAATACGGGATAACAGTTGTACGCGGTATTGAATTGGGCGCAAAGGAAAATCGGCATTTGCATATCGTCGGGTTGGGCTTTTGCGATAATGCCATCGAGCTGCAAACGCTTTGCAACAAGCTGCGACAGAGCCGAGATGAACGTAAGTACCGTATTGTCGATTTTCTGCGGGAAAAAGGAATAGATGTCTCGCTGGATGAGGTTACAGAGCTCGCTGGCGGCGAGGTGATTGCACGGCCGCATTTTGCGCAAGTGATGTTGCGGCACGGATATGTTTCCTCTATACGCGAGGCGTTTGATCGCTATCTGGATACGGATGAGTATCAGAAAATTGAGAGATATAAGGCGCCGGCAGCAGAATGTATTGAGGTGATTCATCAGGGCGGCGGTAAGGCAATTTTGGCGCACCCTTATCAGCTCGGCATGACAGACGATGCTCTTGAACAGCAGATCGCACAGCTCAAGGACGTGGGTTTGGATGGAATAGAGTGTTATTATCCGCAGCATACACCGGAAATGACTCGTCGCTATCTTGAATTCGCGCAAAAATACGATTTGTATGTCTCGGGTGGCAGTGACTTTCATGGAGAAGCCGTGCATCCGGAGAATTTGTTAAAGCCAATTCAGTTGGATGTATCTTGGCTTTTAGATCCTGTTGCAGGAATGCCTTGACTGAAGAATAAAATACCGGCAGTGCTTTGTGAAGTGACCCCCAAAAGTTAGACAATATTTGAAAGCAAAAATTGTTTAAGCAGCCGAAAGGGCTTGTTGTCTGTGAATTGCAGGCGGCAAGCCCTTTAGCTTTGCCTTGA
>NZ_JBQKJR010000019.1:0-50371 GCF_052117165.1 Agathobaculum sp. LCP25S3_E8 | reverse complement strand
CTTTCGTGAACCGTCTTGCGGTAGGAGGTGCGAACCAATCCACAGCATCCCTTACAGTGTAGCACAGACCTTGGAGAGGGTCCCTAAAAACTACTACTCTATAATACAAGGAGGTGCGCAATATGCTGAGTGTACCCAACCGCAAATGCATCCGCCGCCTGTCTGACAGAAGCCTGAAGGCGGCCAAAACCCGCAACATCATCGCAGTCATCGCCATTGCGCTGACGACCATATTGTTTACCTCGCTGTTTACCATTGGGGCATCCATCAACTACTCTTTTCAGCAGCAGAACTTCCGACAGGCAGGCGGAGATATGCACGCTACCTTCAAGAATCTGACCGAAGCGCAGCTGCTGGAGCTTAAGGACGACCCGCTGATACAAGAATACGGCGCGCGTTTGTTCATCGGCATGACTGACAGCGAGCCGCCGTTCAACAAATCTCATATTGAAATCAGCTACATGGATGCAAACGAAGCCAAACACTATTTCATTGAGCCGGTGGAAGGAAGTCTGCCCCGAGAAGGCACGGACGAGGCGGCAACCGACACCCGCGTACTTGCCCTGCTCGGCATTGAGCCAAAGGTTGGCGCGAAATTTACGATTCCAGTCGGTATCGATGAAAACACACAGGATGCGCAATACGTAGAGCGAACCTTTACCCTTTCCGGCTGGTGGGAATATGACAATGCCATCGTCGCATCCAATGTCATTCTTCCCCGCTCGGCGGCGGAAGAGCTGTGCGCACTTTCTGCCGGTGACCCCCAGAGCCAGACCGGAAAATGGCATCTGGACGTGATGTTTGACAGCGCATTCCATATCCGTGAAAAGGCCGAACAGGTGCTGGCAAACCACGGCTATCAGTGCGACGATCCAACGGCGGACAATTACATCGCCATTGGCGTTAACTGGGGCTATACCGCCGCACAGATCGACGCGACAATCGATCCCATGTCCGCCATTGCGATTCTCGCCATGCTGCTGCTCATTATGTTCACCGGCTACCTCATCATCTATAACGTGTTCCAGATTTCAGTTACCAACGACATTCGGTTTTATGGCCTTCTGAAAACCATCGGCACAACTGGCAAACAAATTCGCCGCATGATAAGGCGACAGGCTTATATTCTTTCGCTTTTCGGTATTCCGCTCGGGTGGATCATCGGTTTTCTGGTCGGCGTCAAGCTGACGCCGGTTATCATGGAACAAACATCGTATACCACAACTTTTGTATCGTTTAATCCGCTGATCTTTATCGGCGCAGCGGTGTTTTCGCTGCTGACTGTGCGCATTTCCTGCCGCAAGCCCGGCAAAATGGCTTCACGTGTCTCACCCGTCGAAGCCGTGCGCTATACCGATGCCAGCGTGCGTCTGCCCAAAGCGCGCCACGGCAAGCATGCCGCCCGTAAGTCCTCCGGCGCACGTCTGCCGCGCATGGCGTGGGCAAACCTCGGCCGCAGCCGCGGCAAAACCATCATTACGGTTGTTTCGCTTTCACTCGCGGTCGTGCTCATGCAGATAACCTACACCTTTGCTATCGGCTTTGATATGGATAAGTATTTGGCGGACAAATCCGCCGTGGATTTCGTCGTGGGAGACGCAGCTTATTTCCAGACTGGCTCCGGCTTTTCTTCGACCGACGAAGCCGTGCCCGAAAACGTCATTGCAGACATCGACGCGCAGGGCGGCATCACAGAATCCGGCCGCATCTATGGGCAGGTATCCAGCGTACAGGAATTTGTCACCGAGGACTGGTACCGCCAAAGCCGGGCACGGTGGTACACCGAAGCCGCGCTTAACCAGATGAGCGAAGACATGGAGCATACGCCGGATGACCTGCTGGCCGACCGCGCTCAGCTTTATGGCATGGAGGATTTTCCGCTGTCCAAGCTGACTGTGCTGGACGGCGACCTGTCCGCCCTGTCCGATCCAACCCAAAACGCCATTGCGGCGGTCTATACCGCCGACGATTATGGCGAGCCAGAAGAGCAGTCCCACTGGGCGAAGGTGGGCGACACCGTGCACCTGCGGTATGTGGAGGAGTTCGAATATTATTACGAAGATACGGGTGAAGTGATTCCATCAGATGAGGTCGATGCGGTCTATATGGGCGACCGTGCCATCGGCTCACGCGCCAAGACCTACCGCGACAAAGAATACACGGTTGCCGCGGCGGTGCTAATTCCAAGCTCGCTCGATTACCGCTTTTATGGCGCGGACCAATTCGTCATGGGCGCGGCGCAGTTTACGCAGGACACGCAGACAAATTCGGTCATGACCTATGTGTTCGACACCGAGGACGCGGCGACCGACCGCATGGAAGCCTTTCTCGCAAATTATACGGAAAATGTGCAGCCACTCTTTGATTATGAAAGCAAGGCGACCTATCAGGCTGAGTTTGAAGGTTTCCGCGCTATGTTTTTGACACTCGGCAGCACACTGAGTCTGATTATCGGGCTGGTGGGCGTGCTTAACTTCCTAAACGCCGTGCTGACCGGTATCATCACGCGGCGACACGAGTTTGCAGTGCTGCAAGCCATCGGCATGACGGGCAAACAGCTCAAGCATATGCTGATGCTCGAAGGGCTGTACTACGCCATGCTTGCGCTTATACTCAGCTTTGCGTTGAGCGTGACGCTCGGCCCGGTCATCGGCATGGGCTGCTCATCCATGTTCTGGTTTTTCTCCTATCGCTTCACCTTGCTGCCGATCATCGTGCTGCTGCCGGTGTTCGTACTGCTGGGGCTTGCCATCCCACGTATCACCTGCCACAGCGCCATGCATCGCACCGTTGTCGAACGCCTGAGGACAGAGGAATAGGCTATCTCCAAAAGCATTTTCTGCCCCTTCTCTGCTTCCCAAAATACGGACCGGTTCTCACCGGCCCGTATTTTTGCATATGTGACAAAA
Source organism: Agathobaculum sp. LCP25S3_E8 (assembly GCF_052117165.1). Taxonomy (NCBI): domain Bacteria; kingdom Bacillati; phylum Bacillota; class Clostridia; order Eubacteriales; family Butyricicoccaceae; genus Agathobaculum; species Agathobaculum sp. LCP25S3_E8. Next base: position 47,462 of record NZ_JBQKJR010000019.1, on the reverse strand, counting down.
TTTTCTCATGAATCCTCCTCGCCTTTTGCCATCGTGTATAGCATCGGTCGCATTTCTGCTGGATATGCGTACAGTGGAGGGCCGCAGCACTACATAATGTGCAATCTGTGCCCGAAATGCACTTTTACTTTTGGTCACTTTCTGGTATAATAGATAAAAATAATGCATCGGTATCCACCGTTTTTGCTACATGGACAGCATAAAACTGCCACACAAAAACGCATGGAAGCCTTATATCAAATGGGGAAATACTATGAAAGAGAAGAAACTGGTTATCACGGGCATGGGTGCGGTAACTCCCATCGGCATCGGGGTTTCCGCCTATTGGGAGGCGTTGGTTTCCGGCCATTGCGGCATCGGTCGGATCACACGCTTTGACGCATCCGACCTTCCGGTACAAATCGCGGCTGAGCTGAAGGACTTTGACCCTGCCAATCACATGCCGAAAACCCTTGCGCGCACAATGGACCCGTTTATGCAGTTTGCATTCGTGGCCGCACAGGAAGCACTGGAGGATAGCGGTCTTGCTATCGAACCGGAAGCCGAGCGCATCGGCATCGTTATGGGTACTGCCATGGACGGCGTGACCACAGTCGCACAGACACAGGCTGCTTACGATGCCGGCCATCGTGTCGGACCGCGCTTTGTACCTATGACCATCGGCAACATCGCCGCCGCACAGATAGCAATTGCGCGCGGCATCCTCGGTCCGAGCCTGACGCTCAACACCGCCTGCTCAGCAGGCGGCGACGCGATCATGACCGCCGCGATGCTGCTGCGCTCCGGCGAAGCCGACGCTGTGCTGGCGGTCGGCGGCGAAAGCATCCTGTGTCCGATTGTGGTGTCCGGCCTGTCACAGGCCAAGGCACTCTCCCGCCGCAACGACGACCCCGAAACCGCCTGCCGTCCGTTTGACGCGGAGCGGGACGGTTTTGTCATCGGCGAGGGCGGCGGCGCGCTGCTGATCGAAACCGAGGAACATGCGCTGGCGCGCGGCGCGAAAATCCACGCCGTGCTGGCGGGCTACGCCAACACCTCGGATGCGCACCACGTCACCGCGCCCTGTCCGGATGGGGCAGGCGCAGCCCGCTGCATGCGGCTAGCGCTCAAAAAAGCCGATATGCAGCCGTCTGACATCGGCTATATCAACGCGCACGGCACTTCGACTATGCTTGGCGATAAGGCCGAGACGCTCGCCGTCAAATCTGTGTTTGGCGGACGGGAAAGTGCGCCCCCGATGTCCTCAACCAAATCCGCGACCGGTCACCTGATGGGCGCGGGCGGCCTGACCGAGGCAATTGCCTGCATCAAAGCGATCCAGACCGGTATGCTGCCGCCGACGCTGCATCTGACCACCCCCGATCCGGACTGTGACCTCGACTATGTACCGAACACCGCCCGTCCGGCCAAAATTTCCGCTGCGATGTCCAACTCGTTGGGCTTCGGGGGACAAAACTCCAGCGTGATCGTCAGCCAATACTAGAAATGAGGGAATCCCACCTTGCAAAATCAATACACCTATGATGTCACCATGTTCCGCGAGACGTTCGAAACACGGTTCACCTATCTGAATGGTTTCCTGCGCAATGTTTCGCGCTTCGGCAGCCGCCCTGCGCTGCACGACCCGCTCTCCGGCCGCCGTTGGACCTACGCCCAGCTCAATGCTGAAGCGAACCGTCTGGCGCACGCACTGCGCGCGGATGGCGTAGGCAAAAATGATGTGGTCATGTTTACGCTGCTCAACTCACCCGAGTTTGTGTTCTGCTATCTGGCGGCGCACAAGGTCGGCGCCATCGCCTGTCCGGTCAACTACCGTCAAGGCGCAGGCGAAATTGCGCTCGTAATCGATGACAGCCGCCCCAAGGCATTTATCTATGACGCAGAATTCGGAGAGCTTTCCAGCGGTGCGCTCGAGTTGTGCGAGCATAAACCCGCCCGTGTCGTTATGGTCGATTACAAAGGCGATGCCGCGGCACCCGCAAACCATGCCCGCTATGTAGATTATGTCGCCGGGCAGCCTGAAACTGATCCCCCGATCGACTTCGCCCCGCATATCTATGATGAAACCACCCGTCTGTACACCTCGGGCACGACCAACCGGCCTAAGGGTGTGCCGATCAACAATGTAAACGAAGTGCTGTCCGCGCACGATGTAATGATGCACTTCCCGCTCGGTCCGACCGACCGCACGATGAATATGACCCCGTGGTTCCACCGCGGCGGCATCCATTCGGGCGGTCCGTGTCCCACGCTGTACGCAGGCGGCGAGGTCGTGATTCTGCGCGACTTTGCACCCAAGCGCTGTCTGGAATATGCGGAAAAGTATCAGATTTCGTTCCTCATTGGTGTGCCCACCATCATTGCAATGCTCGCTCGCACACAGGAGCGCACCCCGGCCGATCTGTCCGCGCTGCGCGGTATTGTCACGATGGGCGCGCCGTTTGAAAAAGCCGCATGCGAAAAGTACATGCAGCTTCTGACCCCCAACATTTTCAACGGCTACGGCACAACCGAAACCTTCTGGAATACCTTCCTGCGCCCGTTCGACCTGCCGGATATGGCCGGCTCCGCCGGACGCTCGTGTACCGATGACGAGGTGCGGCTGGTCGCCATCCGCGAGGACGGCAGCCATGCAGAACCGGAGGAGACCGTACCGCACGACAGCAAAACGCCGGGGGAAATCATCATTTCCTCGCCTGCCAAGAGCGCGTTCTGCTACTTTAACAACCCGGAGATGACTGCTCAGAAGTTCTACAAGGGCTGGCTGTACACGGGCGACGTCGGCGTGTGGGACGAAAATGAATTTGTCACCGTATCCGGCCGCAAGGACGACATGATCGTGTCCGCGGGCGAAAACATTTACCCCACGCAGATCGAAGCGGTACTCAACGAACACCCCAAGGTCGCGGAAAGCGCGGTCATCGGCATACCGGACAAGCTGCGCGGCGAAGTTGTCGCGGCCTATGTTGTCCCGTCGGATGACAGTCTGACCGTGGAAGAGCTCAAGGACTACTGTGTGCACAGCCCGATGCTGTCCTCCTATAAGTGGCCCCGTATTTACCACATCGTTAAGGAACTGCCGCACACGGCAACCGGCAAGCTGATGCACTATAAGCTGCGCCAGCAGGTGAAAGAATCATAAAAAAGACGGCTTGAGATATTCTCAAGCCGTCTTTTTCTGTTCAGGCCGCAGTTTCCTCCGGTGTTTCCGCCTGTCCGAGCAGGCGGCGATAAGTCAGGTCAATCGAGAAAGCACCGAGCGGCGCGGTAATCAGAATAGCGAGTACTGCCACGGCCAGTACAATCTGACCGCAGCCCAATCCCATGGTCAGCGGCACCGAACCGATTGCCGCCTGCACGGTCGCCTTGGGCGTGTATGCAATCATACAGAACAAACGCTCTTTGGCAGAAAGAGGCGTGCGCAGCAAACAGACGAACACACCCGCCATACGAAACACCAGCGCCCCCAATACAACCAATACAGCAGCCGCGCCTGCTGCCGCTGCATAGCCAATATCCACCGTTGCGCCGACCAACACGAACAGCAGCACCTCGGCCGCTACCCACAAGCGATTATACTTGCCCGACAACCGCGCGGCAAGTTCCGGACGGCGCCGGTTGATTGCAATACCGCAGCTCATCACTGCAAGCAAACCGGAAAACGGCACAATGCCCTTGACCGCGTTTTCCAGCGCGACGAACAGGAACGACAGGCTAAGCAGCACCACCACCTTGACCGAATCGCGCACGTGGATGCGGCGATACACCGCGCCGAACGCCACACCGACGGCCAGCCCGACCGCGATGCCGGTCACAATCGACACCGGAATCTGCACAAAAGTCGCAGGCGAAAACGTACCGCCCTGCGCCAGACCAGTAAACGCTGTAAACATGACGATGACAAACACATCATCCACCGATGCACCCGCCAGAATCATCTGCGGGATGCTGCGGCGCGTACCGAAACCCAGTTCCATCAGGCGCAGCATCTTTGGCACAATGACTGCAGGCGACACCGCTGCTACCACCGCGCCCATAATCGCGGCATCCAGCACCGAAATGCCGAGCAGCCGCGGCGCAAGCGTCACCATACCCACGATTTCAAAGCACGCAGGTACAAAGCACATCAGCACAGCCGGGCGGCCCACCTTTTTCAAATCCTCCAGATTGAGCGACAGACCCGCGCGCGTCAGGATGATGATAAGCGCCAGCTGCCGCAGGTCAGCCGATATCCCCAAAATAGACGCATCGAGCAGGTCAAGCACATACGGCCCAAGCAGAATACCGGTCAGGAGCATGCCCAGCAGACTGGGCAGCCGCAGCCGCGTCACAATCCACCCCAGACTCATTCCCACCAGAAAAATCAGCGCAAGACTTGTAAGCATTGTATTTTCCTCCTCATTTCCCCTTTTGCAGGCACAAAAAAAGCTGATAACCCTGCAAAAAAATTTGCAGAAGTCATCAGCTAATCAGCGGTTTGGCCTTGGCCACGGGAGAACCTCATTCCCTCGGATGGTATTATACCGCGTCGCTCGGCTGCTGTCAAGCTGGATTCCATTCCATCTACACAATTTGTGAACAAAAAGAAAATTTGTGTTTTTATACTTGACTTTATCAAGTAATGGACTTATACTTGACAAAGTCAAGAAAGGAGCACACAACATGGTCAATACTCTGGCATACTATTCCACCGTATTATCCCGCAGCTTTTCGGCCTATGCTGCGCATGCGCTCGAACAAATCGGGCTGAGTCAGGGGCTGCTGTACCCACTGTTCTATGTTGGACGGCATCCGGGCTGCACGCAATCCGAGCTGACCGGTGCGCTCGGTCTGGACTGGGGCTACTGCCAGCGCAGCACATTGCGGCTGGTGGAAGACGGATTTTTTCTTCGAGAAAAGCAGGGTCGGGCCTATCGCCTGACCCTCAGCGAAAAAGGCATACAGGCGTTTGACATCAGTCATCAGGTCTTTTTCGACTGGGATAACGATATGCTGCAATCGCTCAGTGAAGAAGAACGCGCACAGCTGCTGACGCTGCTCGCCAAAGTCAAAGAAAAGGAAGCGAATACCAAGCTATGTACGAGACGATAAACAGCCCGGTCAACTACGGCGGGCTAACTCTAAAAAACCGCATTATTTTTGCCCCCACCTCAATGGGCTTGCCTGAGGACGAACTGATTGCCCGCTATCGTGCCATTGCTGCGGGCGGCTGCGCGATGATCATTATCGGCGATGTGCCGGTGCTGAAGCACGGCTTCGGCCCGTCGCTCTACACCAAAAAGGGCTTTGCTCTCTATCAGCGCATTGCCGAAACCGTTCACGCTGAAGGCTGCCTGCTGTGCGCCCAGCTGCACCAGTCGGATTCCAACATCAAAGCGATGCTCAAATACATCCCGGGCATACTGACCAAGCGCATCAGCATGGCCGATCTGCGTCCGCTGCTTAACGAGCAGGTCGGGCCGTATATCACCAATCTGTCAACTCGCAAAATTCACGAAATCACCGAGAGCTTCGGCGAAGCCGCCGTACTCGCACGCAAAGCAGGCTTCGACATGGTGCAGATTCATGGTGACCGCATGTGTGGCAGTTTCAGCTCGACTGTATACAATCACCGCACAGACGAATACGGCGGCAGCCCGGAAAACCGTGCGCGTTTTGCTATTGAGGCCATCAAGGCGGTGCGCCGCCGTCTGCCCGACCTGCCAATCGATTACAAGTTGGCCGTGCGTCAGGAAAATCCGCATTACGGCAATGCCGGTGTATTGCAGGAGGAACTGCCCATATTCGTCCCGCTGCTCGAGCAGGCGGGCGTAACCAGTTTCCATGTCACACTGGCAAATCATGGCGAACTGACCGACACTATTCCGCCCGCAAAGCATCCGTATTTCCACGAGGAAGGCTGCTTTCTGCCGTTCTGCGACGCGGTGCGCAAGCTGACGAAGCTCCCCATCTGCGGCGTCGGCGGATTGACGCAACCCGACTTCGTCGAGCAGCAGCTTGCCTCCGGCCGCATCGACTGCGCCGCCATGAGCCGCCAGCTGATTGCAGACCCGGACTGGCCACGCAAAGTATGCTCCGACCACGCAAACGAGATTCGGCGCTGCGTGCGCTGCAATAAAAAATGCCTTGGCGGCATGATGGCTCACCAAGGTGTACACTGCATCTATGAAAGGAAGGACAACGCATGACTTACGCAATTGTTTACAGCAGTAAGACCGGCAACACCCGTCTGCTGGCCGAAACCCTGCGCGATACCTTGCCCGCCGGCGACTGCCTGTACTTCGGCACGCCCAGCGACGAAGCGCTGCACGCCGAACGCATCTATGTCGGCTTCTGGACAGACAAGGGAACCTGTGATGCGGACACCGCAGCATTTCTCTCGCGCGTAACCACGCAGGAGGTGTTCCTGTTCGGTACGGCAGGCTTCGGCGGCGCCCCTGCCTATTTCGACAAAATCCTCGCCGCTGCGCGGCAGAACCTGCCGGACGGTGTGACGTTGTGCGGCAGCTACATGTGTCAGGGCAAGATGCCCGCAGCCGTGCGCGCCCGCTATGAGACGATGGAGGATAGCCCCCGCCGTCAGATGATGCTGGATAACTTTGACGCTGCATTGTCCCATCCGGATGCAGCTGACCTATCCCAATTGCGGGACGCGGTACTCAACCGATAATTCCGAATGCTTATCTTTATACAAACAAAGCCGATGCGCAGACTGTCTGCGCATCGGCTTTGTTCTTTTGTCAATCCACTATGCCAGCCATTGCAAGTTTTTATCCTCTGCCAGACTGCTCAGTCCATAAACGAACAGGATTTCATCAACCGGATGTCCCTGCAACCAGTCGGAAATCGTCTGCCGCTTGAAATACCGCAGATCGATTAGGTCGATCGTCCGGTATTCCTCCGCAAGAAAAGGTGCCAGCGAATGGGCATAGGAATCCTTCACGACCAGCAGCCGTTTCTCGGTATCTGCATTGGTCTCGATATGGATACGTGCATGGTTCCCGCTCAAAAACACCGGGTACTTGTCTGCCTCACTAAGATACTCCCGGAACAGCATTCCCTCCTGCACAACTGGTTCCCGACTGTTACCGTCATATACGCTGGTTATCGTTCGCAAAGCGGGATTCGTCCACAGCTCAATCTCATCCGGCGGGGTCAGCCACAAGCCGCTTTTGGAATAGGAGGTGCCGTAAAAATCCTGCACCCGTTCTACGGAAAAGGTGTCGCGCATCACGGATGACTCCCTTTTTTCCCGCATCAACAACCGATAGGCACGATAGGCCCCCTCGGTTGTCCAGTGATGATCGGTACGGTAATAAAGTGTTTCCGGATCTTCGGTGCCGCAAAAATCCCCCATCACATCCAACCAGCTCAGGCTGTCGCCCGCAATCCGCCGCGCTTGCTCCAGCATGTCCGCATCGGGGTACGTCAGATGCAGTGCAGGCAGTTTGTCCTCCACCACTGCGCCCGATGTGGGAACGGCCATCAGATAAACCGGTACAGACTGTGTCTGCGCAAATGCAGTAATCGCCTGCATATTATCCTGCAATATCTGTCTGTCATCCGAAAGCGGGGCGGAAAACAACCAGCCGTCCGATCCGCTGACAATGCTGCGCACCGCGCCCCGCCCTTCTGCCTGCTCCAGATAGGCGTTCGCACCAACCCATCCATCCCGTCCCGGGAAATGATCGGACAGATATTTTTCTACGTCTTGAAACACACTGCCGTCGGCAATACTCTCTGCGCTGACAGTGGGCGGCTGCGCCAGCACACGTTTTTCATTTTCCGAAAAAGACCGGTGCGGCAGCAGCCAGAATGCCGCCTGTGTACCAATCAAAACCCCGGCAAACAGCAGCGCCACTGCACGGGGATGCCCAAATTGCATGCGTCTTGTCTCCTTTTAGAACCGAAAATACAAAAATGGGTTATAGCTCTGCGCTACCAGCGCCGCACAGCTTGCTGCAAGCAGCAGCAAACACCAAACCGGCGCACCCCAGTGGGTCCAACGGTCCTCTTCATGACGCTGCACCACTCGAGCGGCCAGCGGCAGTGAGGCCAGTGCCGCCACCGCAAACAGCGGCAAATAGGACAGCACCCATACCACCGCCTGCGCGCTGATGAGGCCGCCGGACAGGGAGAACATCGCGTGCAGATAGCCTGCCAGCGCGCCGAAATCCTCAATGGCAAACAGCACCCACCCCAGCACAATCAGCACCATGGTCAGCACATGCCGCAGCGCACGTGGAATGTGCGCCAGCCGTGCCTCCCCTATCAGACGCTCCGCAGAAAGCAGCGCAAAATAATAAAGCCCCCACAGCACATAATTCCAAGCCGCTCCATGCCACAGGCCGGTCAGCGACCAAACAATAAACAGATTGACAAATGTCCGCACTGTCCCGCGGCGGCTGCCGCCCAGCGGGATATACACATAATCCCGGAACCAACGGCTGAGTGTAATATGCCAACGCCGCCAAAACTCCTTAATACTCTGTGCCGCATAGGGATAGCGAAAGTTGACCGGAATATCGAATCCGAACATACCGCCAAGTCCGCGCGCCATATCCGAATAACCGGAAAAATCAAAGTAAATTTGCAGGGTGAAGGCGGCCGCTCCCATCCACGCTCCCAGTATACCGATGCCGTCCGGCAGCGTGCGCAGACCGTCCCATAGCTGTCCCATAGGATTGGCCAGCAGCATCTTTTTGCCAAGGCCGATCATCAGCAGACAGAAACCATTGGCAATTTTATTCCAGGTTTCCTTACGCCCTGTGAGTTGTCCGCGCAGCTCCTCATAGCGCACAATCGGCCCTGCAATCAGCTGCGGAAAGAAGGTCATATAGGTCGCAAAACAAACCGCGCTCTTCTCCGCAGATGCAGTTTTGCGATATACATCGATGACATAGGATACCACTTGAAAGGTGTAAAATGAGATGCCCAGCGGCAGCGGGATTGCGCTGGAAAGCAGATGTTCCAGTCCGACGCTCTTCAGCAGAAAGCCCGCATATTTGAACACGAGCAGAAGGCCCAAATCGAGCACCAGCGCCGTTATCAACCAAAGCCGCCGGAGACCGATTTCGGCGCAGGCGGCAATCCGCCGCCCAATCAGCCAATTGGCAGCTGCCGTCAACAGAATAACCGGCAGGAACCACGGCTCTCCCCAACCGTAGAATACCAGATTTGCCGCCAACAGAAACCCATTGCGCCATCGGCACGGAAAACAATAATATCCCACCAAAACAACGGGCAGAAAGAAAAACAGAAAAGCCAAACCGGCGAAGCTCAATTCCGCACCGCCTTTATGGATTCAGCAAATCCTGCACGGCCGTTTTAGCCGCAGCATTGTCCGCTGTCACGCAAAACACAACGTAAACGCCGTCCTGTTCGAGCACCGCACTTTCCAACTTGGGCACTTCCTCCGGCTTATAGTCCGAGTACCCCTTGATCCAGCTGTCTGTAAAAGTCTGCAGCGTATCGGCAATGCGTTGCGCTGCATCCGCATCCGACGCCTCGAATACTGCCAGACTCTCTGCGGTTGCGCCGCTGCCGACACTGGCTGCGCTGTCCTGCACCAAATCCGTGCTGACATCGTAAAACCGACAAGCGCCCGCGCTGTCCATGTCGGTCATCTGATCGGTAAAGGTCACGCTTTCCTTTAGTTGCTGCACAGCCTCTGCCGGTTTAATCTCCATCTGCTGCTTGCCGCAGCCTGTCACTGCCACACAAAGGGCGGCAGCGAGCGCTGCCGCACACTGTTTCATCTGCTGTTTCATTTTTCTTCCGCCTCCGCAATGCTCTCTTTTAGAAGTTCCGCCCATTTTTCCGTATAGTCCTTGGCAGGATGAATGCCGTCCGCCGCCGCGTCCGAAGGCAGACAGCCGTTTGCATCTTCCAGCGCAGAAAAAGCATCCACATATACCGCGCCATTCTCCTGCGCAATTTGCTTTATCTCCGCATTGCAGGCCTGAATGGAGGCGTTATTGGTATTATCTTTATTTTTCTCAGACACTTCCTCCGACACCGGCGGAATTGCCGAGAGATAAATGACGGCATCCGGGCAATAAGAGCGTGCCTTGTCAATCACTTTGCCGTATTCCTCCATAAAAGCATTACGGTTGCTCCAGCCGAGCTCATTCTCTCCAAAGAAAAAGACGATATTTGCAAAATCCTTGCCCTCCAACAGCTCGATAACCGGGGTCTCGGTATCCTCCCCCTGCAGCATCGGCTGGTCAAAAACACTGTTCACATTAAGTCCCACGCGGTAATAATATGCCGCTTTGGGCATTGCATCGTAGATATAAAAACTATCAATATACGAATTGCCGACCAACGCGGTATCCTCATAGGTAGCCTGCTGTCCACCCGACGCGTCGGCCAATTCCGTTTCCTCTGTAGTCTGCATCCGGCCGGAACAACCGGTCAGGCAAAGCACTGCCAAAACACCAGCCAACATGGACTGTGCCCTCATTTTCATCCGTTCCCTTCATTGCTCATTTCTTGTCGAATCTTGTGGCAAAGGATTTTATACCACAAACGTAGAACCAAAACAACAAAGGTAACAACATTGTTGTCATACTGATACCGGAATGAAACTTCCGCATTTTCTTTCCCCACTTGAACCTCTGCACAGCCATTTTATGCGCAAGACTCTGCCATTCCCAGCACATTGCATTTTGCGGCTCGCACGCAAAAAACGGCAGCCGGTTGCCCGGCTGCCATCCTCGATTTATATACCCGTTCCGCACTTGTCGGCTGTCACTTCAGGATGCCCAACGCCATGTCCCGAAAGATACCCGGCCTGCTTTCCAATTCACGGAAGGTGCCTTTTTCCACGATTTTCCCCTTGTCCATCACGATAATTTCGTCACAATTTTGCAGAGTGGACAGGCGGTGAGCGATCGACAAAATTGTGGTGCCGCACTCTTCTTTCAGCTTTTCAATCTCCTGCTGAATCCATTTTTCCGATGTATTGTCCAACGCCGAGGTTGCTTCATCCAAAATCAGGATTTTCGGCTTACGTAGGAAAATGCGCGCCAGAGCGATTCTCTGCCGCTGTCCGCCTGACAGATTTCGGCCCCCCTCCGACAGCATAAACTCATACCCATCCGGCATCTTCTCGATGTCGGATGCAATATTCGCCCTTCTTGCAGCCTCTTTTACCTCGGACAGACTGACCTCTCGCTCCATACCATAGCAGATATTGTGATACACCGTATCCGCAATCAGGAACGGAGTCTGAGGAACGACAGCAATATGCTCCGCAATGTTCCGTCGGGAAAGCTGCGATAAAGCGACGCCGCCCAAACAGACCTCTCCGTCCGCCTGTTCCAGCTTATCAATGATTTTGATGAGCGTGGATTTCCCGCAGCCGCTCGGTCCGGCGATACCGGTAAATTTCCCTGCCGGAATGGACAGACTGATATCGTGCAAAATGGCCTGATCGGTTTTTTCGGGATAGGCAAAGCGCACATGTCGAATTTCAATTTCATTGGATGGCAAAGCAATATCCTGCACGGCTGTTTGTTCCTGATAGGAAAAATCCATCGGAATATCAACCATCTGAAAATAGTCTGCCGCCAGCACAGTGCATTCGGAAAATTCGTCCAGAATCCGATGCAACTCGCGCAGCGGGCCGGTTAGCTGGGTAAAGCACAGGTATGCCGTGAGCACGGTGCCGATAGTGATAATCTGCTGCGATGCCAACAAAACCGAGGTGCCAATCATAATCACGCTGAACACGGCCTCATTGATAAACTTTAGGCAGTCATAAAAGGCCATCGCCTTGTGGTGCCGCATTTCCTTTTTTCGGAGCTGCTCGGAGCAGGACTGAATGCGCGCACTCTCAGCCTGTGCACTGTCCAGTGCACGAATGGTTTCAATACCGCCCAGCAGCTCCACCATAGTCCCATCCAAATCGGCCTTGGTTTCCATCAGTTCAACGCGGATGCCTTTTTGCGTGCTGATTTGCCGCAGCACAATGAATGTACCGATGGGAATGACCAGAACGACCAGACAAGCAACCAGAACGGGAAGCTGCAAAAAAATCGTAACGATAGCGGCTATGCCGGTGGTCACAGCGGGTGCAAAGTCCATAAAAAGCAGCTTAATCAGCTTGACTGTCCCCTCCAGACTCCGGTTCAGCCTGCCATGGATATTGCCTGTCATATGACTGCGAAAGTAGGAAAGCGGCGCAAGCAGCAGCGATGTGGCGGCTTTTTGCCGTGCATTTTTTTCCGCTTGCGTTGCCGTATCCTCTACAATCAGGCGGCGAATCACCTTAATGACCTCATTGATGACATTGACCAGCAAAATCGCAATCAGAATCGGGACAACCGACCAGAATGCAACATGCTCACCCGCCAAAACGCTGTCGGTCAGATAACCGATGGCGAGGGGCGTAAACTGGCTTAAAACAGCCGAAACGCCCAATATGATCAAAATGAAAAAAAATCCTAACTTCTGCCGCGATGGGAGCAAATCAAAAATCTTTTTCCACATTTTTTCTGATTGCCTGCTCATAATATGCGATTCCTCTCTTATGGTGTGGATAATCGTCATTTACATAATAGCGCAATTACGAAAAATTGAAAATACTTATTGTGGAAAATTTCGCCGACAATAAGAGGGGACCTCCCATACTGCTGGATATACATTCCGGCGACTGGGATGACACCGTGTAAAAAAAAGCTGCTCTCGTTGTTCGAAAGCAGCTTTTTTATGGGTACTTTTCGCTTACAGCATCAGCAGCGTCCCGACTACCACGCACAGCAGACCGATACCGGCTCTTTTCGACAGCGTTTCTTGAAATACCACATAAGAAAATGCAATGGTCACCAGAATGCTGAGCTTATCGATCGGCACCACCACGCTGGCAAGACCGTCCTGCAAGCCTTTATAGTAACACAGCCAGGACGCGCCGGTCGCGATTCCCGAAAGGACAATAAAAATCAACTCTTTGCCCGGAACCTGCCTGACGGCCGTCTGTTTTCCCTTCACGAAAACCACCAACCACGCCATCAGCAGCACCACACCGGTCCGCAGCGCCGTTCCAAGATTGGACTCCACACCCGTGATACCGATTTTGCCAAAAATCGCAGTGAGACTGGCAAAAACCGCAGACAAAACCGCGTAAATCAGCCACAAAACGCCGATACTCTCCGTTGTCTTTTCTTTTTTCTGAATCATGAGCAGCGTACCACCGGTGATTGCCAGCAGCCCGATCAGCTTCCATAAGCTGATCGGCTCCCGCAGCAAGATAAATGCAAGCAGCACGGTCAAAACAATGCTGCATTTATCAATGGGCACAACCTTATTGATATCCCCCAGCTGCAGCGCGCGAAAATAGCACAGCCAGGATGCACCAGTCGCAAGACCGGACAAAATTAAAAAGGTCCATGTATACGCAGAAATGGCAGCAATCTGTGATGCGGAGCCCACCAAAAGCACCATCAGCCACGAGAACGCGAGCACCACGATGGTGCGAATGGCCGTTGCCACATCAGAGTCGGTCTTTTGAATGCCGCATTTTGCCAAGACAGCGGTAATACCGGCAAAAAACGCAGAACCCACCGCAAAGAGAATCCACATATGTCATTCCTCCCCAGACACTATATATATTATTATAGATCTCTCCGTCTTCCAAATACAATGGTGAACCGCATTTGCTCGCTTTCTCTCACCCCGATGCTGCCCAGCTGCCTCTCTATCTTCGTATTCCGTTGTTGCGAAACGTGCCATTGCCCCTCCGCGCCGTGCTGTATAAAAAACGAACGCCCGCGCATTGCACTAAGGCAATGCGCAGGCGTTCGAACCAATTATCACACCTGCACGAAGCACCGGATACGCAGCCTATCACGGCCTACGATATCCGACGTTTTTTCGAGAAACGTACACTCACTCTCGATGCTGCTCCATGCGGATAAGCCCCGGAATCGCCGCAACCTGCTGCTGAAAGGCGTTCATCTCCTTTTCGTGGCTGCTTGCAGGCAGCCTGACGTGAAAGCTGATAACATAGGTGTTATGCTTGGTGCGGTCAAATGCCAGATCGGTCATAGAAACAAGATGCACCTCGGATAAGTGCGTCAGCTCGACCATCAGATCGCCGATATGTTCACATTCAATCTGGAAATCCAGCTCAGTGCTGCGGTTTTTGCGAATACGGTCCTGAATACCGTCGAATGCAATCAGTGTGATAAACGACACGACTGTTCCCAGTGCAGTGAGCAGGTAGTACCCCATCCCGACTGCAAGGCCAAGACAGGCCACCACCCATACGCTAGCCGCCGTTGTCAGCCCACGGACCGTAAACCCTTCACGCAAGATTGCGCCCGCACCCAGAAAACCGATGCCGTTGATAACCTGCGCGCCCAATCGCGCCGGGTCGGACGGCGAAGTGCCAAACAGCTCTATCGTCTGCACATACATGATACAGCTTGTGATCATCACCACACACGAGCCGAGCGCAACCAAGATATGTGTGCGGATGCCTGCCGGATGCGAGGTGCGCGCGCGTTGTGCCCCGACGAAAAAGCCCACCGCAACTGCACCCAGCAGACGCATCACGATATCCGCAATAGTAATCTGTCCCACGGACTGGAACACCTCCCTGTGCTGCCGGTCTCTCCTGTTCTTCCGGGGAAGTATCTGGCCGCGTCCCGGACAAATCGGAACACGGCCAGAGAAGAAGAGAGAAGATTATCAACTGATCATGCGCCGGTATGCAGGCGCTGCGCGTTGTGGTTCAGCTCATCCAGATAGTCGACCACATCACCGATATTCTCCACAACACGGTCAGGCTGCCACACATCAGCCACCGCCGCATCCTTTTGCGCGGAGAGGAAGGAATGTATCTGAATCGCTGCACCAAAATGCAGGCGCTTCGCACCAATTACATCGCGCGAAAGCGTATCCCCTACATAGGCACACTCCTCAGGACGCGCCTGCATCTGCCGCAGCGCGATACGGAAAATAGACGGATGCGGCTTGCGATAGCCGGTTACGCTAGAAAGCGTCACGTCGCTGAAATAATCACGGATGCCGTAACCCTCCAGTACATCAAACACCGAATACAGCGACGCGGTATTCGAAATCACGCCCAGCTTATAGCCGCGCTCCCGCAGCGTTTCCAGCATCTGTTTGACGCCTGGACGCAGCTCACGATGATAGTAAGTGACCTCCCATATACCGGCGAGCTTTTCGGCAATGTCCGCAACCTTGCGCTTATCGATGTCGAAATCCGCCAAATAGAACTCCGGCCAAATCTCCTCCGGCTTTTTTTCAAGCTCATGGACCTCGCTCCACTTTTTGTAGCGTAAAATGCCGCTGTTGAGTCGATTCCAAAAGGCTACCTCTGTGCAGCCCGCGTTCAAGCCGTGTTCCCGCAGCATATCCAGCAGGGTTCCTGTCACGGTCTGCACAGTCTGATCGTTGTACCAAATATCCTCGAGTGTGCCTCCCATATCAAATAAAACTGTATTGATCAAGGCTGCATCCTCCTTTTTATTGTAATGATACAGACGGGGCGCTGCCGAACCTTTGCACGGCCGTTTCACTTGCCCCGGTCTGGAATGCGGTCAAAATGAACGCATCCGGCGCTTACCTCGCCAGAACCTGTAATACAGCGTCCACGAGACCAGATTTCCCACCAGCACCGGCAGCAGCGTGTAAAGCAGTGTGAGGTAAATCATCAGACTGCGCTGCTCAGGTGCGAGTTGGGTTGCAGCGGCCACGCACATCAGCGTCACCACCGGCAGCCCGGCAAAGCCATAGGGGACGATACGTTTATCCGGCAGCAGGAACAGCAAGCAGCACACCGCTGTGCCAGCCAGTGAGATCAGTGTGCCGTGCAGCATGTTTTCCAGCATGCTGCTCTCAAAAGGCAGCAGCCGGTGCAGCGGATCGGTCAGCAGCGCATAGGCCGCCACAAAAACCAGACAGTCCAACAGCGCCGTAAAGAAAACCGTCAACACCATCGGGCTTTTCCTTTTGCCGTCCTTGGTGACAAACAATGCCATAGCAAACTCTCCTTTCCTGTCGCCGGAGCACTCATGCGGTAATCAGCCCATCATGGTCCAGAAATCACGTACCGGGTTGATGGTTTCATAAATCGCGGTGGGATCAAACGCCGATACGTTCAGCTCATCAAACGGAGTCGATCCTTCCGCCGGCTCGATATCATCGCGTACCGGCCAGCCGCCCAGCGTATTGAACTCGTCATAACCCGAGGTATCGCCATCTACGCCGCCCATCATGAAGCGGATCAGCAGTTTGGCTGCGTTCGGATGTTCGCACTCGCCGACAACATATAGCGTGTTGATCGCCGGGATGCCGGTGGTCGGATACAGATTAATCGGTGCCAGACACCAGTCGTTATCCACGTTCTTGCGCAGCTTGCCAGACGAGCAGAAGCCAATCGGCGGATTATCCTGTCCTTTTGTGCCAATCGATTCGGCGATTTCATCAGAAGAAGAAGCAAAAATAGGCTCATTGTCGTGCAGACGCTTGAGGAACTCATAGCCCGCGTTCTCGCAGCCCTCGGACAGCTCCAGCTCCTCTCCGGTCAGCTCCTTATAGGCCTCGGCCAGCATGTCCGGGGTATCTCCCACGCAGAAGCCGGTGATCCACGAGCCCCATGACAGGTTATCCAGCGGATTCTGCATCATCACGCGGCCCTTCCACTCAGGCAGGGTAACTTCCCATATATTGCTGATCGGCGCGCTGTCCGGATAGGCTTCCGCATTATAGAACAGCTGGATTAGCTCGATGTACATCGGGGTTTGCACCTCGCTGTAGGTCTCGTCGATATGGCTGAGAATATCGGCAGGCTTATAATTGTAGAACTTGCGCGCCTTGACGTATTCGTTGTACAGCGTGCCGTCCTCATCCTTGAGGTGAATGACATCCGCGACATGCTGATCCGCATCATACTCACGGCTGACTTTTTCAAGCAGCTCATTGTTCGAAATATCGAAGGATTCAATCTCTATTCCCGGATACTTTTTCATGAATGCATCCGCAACCTTGGAAATACGAGAGGAGATCGAGTAAATCGTCACTTTGCCCTCCTGCTTTGCCAGTTCGTAAAGTTCTTCATCCGTATCGTCGGTATTAAAAATGCCTGAGGACTGTTCCCACTCGGTCAGCTCCATTGTGCCGTCGGCCGCCGCCTGATTGGGATTGTCGATCAACTCAACCGAGGTATCGCCACCGCCGCAGGCGGTCATGGATGCCATCATTGCCGCGGCCATCAGGCCGGCCAGAACTCGTTTATGCTGCAACATGGTTGTTTCCTCCCTTTCTTTTATACCGAATACTTAATCAGGCTCTCTGTTTTTTTATCAAAGACATTGATTTTCTTGGTGTCGATAGACAGATAAACCTCCTGATCAGGGTTAAAGTGCGTGATGCCGAGTGCCTTCACAACCATGCTCGCGTCACCGCACTTGACCGTAACCAGAGTCTCGGAACCGGCGGGCATTGAGGTGTAGATACGTGCTTCGATATCCGAGGGCGCACGGCGCGCAGCCTGGATGGTGACCTGTTCGGGACGGATACCCAGCACCACATCGAATCGCTCGTCGCCCGGCGCCTCAGGCGTCAGATCAGACTTTGGGAACTGCATATCGCCTAGCGCACTATGCACACAGAAACCGTCTGAAGTACGCTCAGCCGTGCCGCCGACAAAGTTGATGCGCGGGTTGCCGATAAAGTCGGCTACGTACAGGTTAGCAGGGTTGTTGTATAAATCCAGCGGCGGTGCAACCTGCACGATCACACCCTCTCGGAAGATTGCGATCTTGGTTGACATAGTCAGTGCCTCAACCTGATCATGCGTGACATAGATCATCGTCGTGCCGGTTTCGGTATGCAGACGCTTAAGCTCACTGCGCATATCGACGCGCAGCTTGGCGTCCAAATTGGACAGCGGCTCATCGAGCAGCAGCAGATGCGGCTCGGAAGCGATAGCGCGCGCGATTGCAACACGCTGCTGCTGTCCGCCGGACAACTCGGACGGATATCGGTCAATGTACTGGTCAATCTGCATACGGCGCAGCGAATCCTGCACCCGATTTTCCACCTCTGCCTTGGGCAGTTTCTGGATGTTCAATCCGAAGGCAATATTCTCACGCACGGTCATGTGCGGCCAGAGCGCATAAGACTGAAACACCAGATTGAGTCCGCGCTCACTGGGCGGCGCAAAGTATGCCTCCGCCGCGTTGACGACTTCCTTGTCATCCATATGAATGGTACCGCCCTGCGGCTTTTCCAAGCCGGATACTACACGCAGCGTTGTGGTCTTGCCGCAGCCGGAAGGTCCGAGCAGCGTCATAAAGTCGCCGTCTGCAATTGTCAGATTCACGTCCTTCAACACATGGTTTTTGCCGTAGTATTTATCGATATGCTTGAGTTCAATTTTGCTCATGGCCCATACTCCTTTACAGCTTTCTCTTCACATCCCTTTTCGGGCTTCCCTACGCGCGGTTCTATCAGCCGCCCATGCTCTTTGCGAGGTCTGCATCGCCGAAGATATTGGCAATGGCGTATACCAGAAATACGATAGAAAACATCACAATAGCAACACAGTCCGAAGCCTGCGAGGCATTGCCGTTCTGATACTGGAACGCCAAATACGGCAGCGTTGAAGTCGTCGGCGTCATCAGCAGAATAATCAAGTCGAGTTCCTTCATAATAGAAACAAAAATCAGCATGAAACCTGAGATAAAGCCGCCCTTGGACAGCGGGAATACGATGCGCACGAAACGCTTAAAGAATCCGGCGCCTGCAATCTCGGCCGCCTCCTCCAGCTCACCGCCGATTTGCAGCATATTGGATGTGCCGGCACGGGAGGCAAAGGGCAGATGCTTGACAACCGAAACCAGTGTCAGCAGTGCAAACGTGCCGTACAGCGAGGGAATCAGCGTCACGCCAAACAGCGTCTGCGGCTTGGAGAACATCGAAAGGAAAATACCGCCGAACGCGATGGACGGAATCAAATACGGGATGAACACCAGCTGTTCAACCACACGGCCATACAGCTTGCCGCGGCCCTTGGCACAAATGTAGCCGATGATCTGACCGAAAATTGTGCCGAAGATGCCGTTGACAAAGGTCAGTTTCAGCGAGTTGATGAGCGAATTGATAAAGTCATCATTCTTGAAGATACCGGGCAGACCCTCCATGATGTTCGGTACCGGATCGCCGATCCAGTAATGCAGTGTAAAGTTGGACAACGAGTAATTGCCTTCCTTGAGCATAAATGACTCAAGCACGAGCAGTGCTATCGGCATGATAATGCCCACGATAAAGAACGCAAACAGTATCACTGTAATCAGCGGCTTATGGTGCCCCAGGCGAATCGGGGTGCTGCGTCCGCCCTTGCCGCCAATGGTAGCGTAAGACTTACGCGAACCTATCAGCTTCTGGTTAACAAACACCGAAATCGAAGCAATAAAGATCAGCAACAGCGCCATAGCGAATGCGGTTTGTGTGTTTTGAGACTTACTGTTCATATACAGCTGGCTGGACAGGGTCACAAAATTGACCTTGGAGCCTAAGTAATTGATAACGCCGAAGGTACCGATCGCTTTCGAGAAGGTCAGAATAACGGCGGACAGCATGGCCGGCAGCACCAGCGGAAAGGTGATCTTACGCAGGATGGTCGCTTTTCCTGCGCCCTGAATCTCGCCCATCTCCTCCAGTTCGGAGTTGATGGAGTTGAGCGCTGCGGATACCAGCAGGTAGGCATAAGCGTAATAGTGCAGCGACAGCACCGTGATGATCGCAACCGGACCATAGGCCAGCCAGTCAGGAACGTTGATGCCCATACTCATCAGAAAGCCGGGTGCGCCGCCGATACGTTCGGTCTTGAACATGGTCAGCCATGCCTGCGATTTGCACCAGCTGGGAATCATGTACGGAATGATAACGGCAAGCGAAAAGAATTTCTTGAACGGCAGATCGGTACGGACCATCAGCCACGCCAGCACCGAACCGATCAGGATGGCGAAAAACGAAACGCACACGCCGATCATCAGTGAGTTGAACAGCGGCTCGAGCAGCATCTGTCCGGTCAATTCGCTGGCCACCAAGCGCTTCCAATAATACAGCGTAAAATCGCCTGCCGCGCCGCCGGCCAGTCTTGCATCCTTCTGCGCCAGCGTAAACGAGGTGGAAATCATATCCAGCAGCGGCAGCACGATCAGGTAAGTGAGCAGCACAATCGCAATCAGCACGATCACATTGTAAGGGTTGGTCACCACTGCTTTGATCTGGTTTTTCAGCCGCCTGGATCTGGAATAATTCTGTTCCTTCGGTTTCATCGTTGTTATGCCCCCTCCTTCAGTTTTTTATTGAAACACTCGACTGCATCGATTAGTTCGGGCAGCGACTGAATTCTCTCATCGGCCTCCAGCCCGCATTCTCGATACGCCGCATCTTTATGATAAGTCAGCGGGTTATCAATTTGAATCATCAGCGGCCACCTCACGTTACGCGCGCCGCACACATCTCGAGAAAGGGTATTCCCAATGTAGCATGCTTCCTGCCGCTGCACCCCCAATATCGTGCCGATTCAAGAACTCCCACAGTCTCTGCGCGTAATTGCGGTCACATGCGGGTGATGCATGCTGTACGTGTACCGTACCGCCGATATCAAAGAAAACCGCCCGGATCATGGCATCCCTCGCTTTCTCTTTTTCATAGTTTTCAGTGTCTATACATCGCAATCTTCGCAAACGTTTCCGTTAACTGATTCAATCCTACCACCGCCCCCGTTTCCTGTCAACATATTCTCATAAATTTTACCGTTTTCACGAATGTATTCCCCTGATTTTTATCCAATTTGCATAATTGCTTTTCTCTCCGTCTTTGCCTATACTGTATTTACGCAAACGTTACCGTAATATTCGGAAAGATGTGATGCATATGAAATACGATCTCATGATAATAGGCCCTGCTACACGCGATATAAATATCGATTACACCGGAAATACGGTAAATGAGATAGGAGGAGCTGTCTTTTTTTGCTCATTCTCTGCGAAGATAGCTAACGCAAAGGTATGCGCTTCTGTTAAAATTCATCCTACAGACACAGACATCCTGGATGCATTCTCACTTGACCGGTCAGATCTGTTTCTGCTGCCTGCCAAGGACACAACATTGATGCGCAATACCTATTTTACTGCTGACCGAGAACGCCGCAAAGCAGAATGCTTGAAGCAGTCCGATCCGATCACCCCCGAGCAGATTCCTTCTGTCGATTGCAGCCTGTATCATCTGGCCGGGCTGCTGTACGGCGATTTCCCGAATGAACTGATCGTAGAATTGTCGCACCGCGGCAAGGTTTCCGCTGACATTCAAGGTTTTTTGCGTCATAACGAACTCGGCACGATGAACTTCCATGACTGGGAAGACAAACTGGAATATCTGCGTTACTTCGACTTTCTCAAGACCGACGCAGCCGAGGCCGAAATTCTGACCGGCACGGACGATCGCCGTGCGGCAGCCAAAATGCTGTACGATTGGGGAGCCAAGGAAATTCTCATCTCACACAACAGCGAGATGCTGGTCTACGACGGAAAGGATTACTACACCTGTCCGGTCAAGGCGCGCAATCTGTCCGGCCGTACGGGCCGCGGCGATACAACCTTCGGCGCATACCTTGCCAAACGTATTACCGGCGCACCGGTTGATGAAGCACTTCTGTTCGCCACCGCCGCTGTATCACTCAAAATGGAATCCCCCGGCCCGCTGCGCGGCACCGAAGCAGATGTGATACGTTATATTGAGGACTTTTATCGGTAAAACAATCGTTTCCATCCTTGTTTTTCCGCATAAAATGCGCTATGATAATGCTGTAACGAAACTATAGAAAACAAGGAAGGAGGCCGCAATTCCATGCGTCATGTAACAATTAAGGATATTGCACGAATCGCCGGCGTATCCTGTTCGACAGTGTCACGCGCACTGAGCGGTTCCTCCGAGCTGAGCGAGAAAACACGCGAACGGATTCTGGAAATCTGCCGTCAGGAGGGCTATCGCGTCAACGCGCTCGCACGCAGCCTGATTTGCAGCAAAACCAATGTTATCGGTCTGATCGTGCCCGAGATGACCAATCCCTTCTATGCTGAAATTTCGCTCGGCATCGAGACACGGGCACGCAGTCTGGGATATAATGTCATGCTGTGCAACAGCATGCACGATCCCGCCACCACTGAATCGCTGTTCGAGTTCCTCATTAGCCATCAGGTGGATGGCATCATTCTGGCCAGTTCGCACAACGATTCCGCACATTGGGTGCGGCAGTTTGCGCCGTCAGTGCCGACTGTGCTGCTCGGAACAGCCTTAACCGAAGGCGGCGAAGAGATAAACTCAGTCAGCGTCGACAATCTGGTCGGCGGGAGAATCGCCGCTGAGTATCTGCTCTCTCAGGGCCATCGAGACATCGTATATCTGGGCTATCGCCCGTCCAGCATCACCCATCAACTGCGCTTCCGCGGATTTTCCGAAGCGTTGGAAAAGGCCGGACTACGCCCAACCGTGCTGGAAAACCCGGCCGACTCTTCCTCAATTGCAAGCGGCTACACACTCAGCCAGCAACTGTTTTCCCAGCCGCTGCACAGCACCGCTATTTTCGCCGCCGCCGATGCAATCGCGCTCGGTGTGCTGCAAGCGGCGGACGAGGCCGGCATTTCCATCCCGGAGGATTTGTCTCTGCTGGGTTTTGACAACATCATTTATTCTTCCCTGCCAAAAATCATGCTTTCCACCGTCGACCAGCGCAAGCAGCTGCTCGCAGAGGCTGCTGTCAATCTGCTGGCTGAAATCATTGACTCGCCTTCGCGCGAGGAATATACCCACCGCCTGATCTTGCCGGCGCTCGTCGTGCGCAATTCATGCCGGCAAGCCGATCCAGAATCCAAAGCGCCGTAGCGCATTCCGCCTTTTTTATTACACATTCTCTTAACACACACTTCATACACGCCGGCGGAATCTTTACTGTGCTTTTCAGCAAATGCCGCCTGTTGGCGGCATTTTTATTTTCACCTTTTCCACTCTATAACAGGAGGTTTTTCCATGTACCGAATCGAAACCCATCTGCACACCGCCTATATCTCGCGCTGCGGCTGGATGAGCGCACAGGCGCTGGTCAAGTCCTATGCCGCTGCGGGCTATGACGCAATTTGCGTCACCGACCACTACAATCGCGAATGCTTCGACTACGCAGACATCGATCTGACCAAGCCCGGCAGCAAAACAGATGCTTTCCTGCTTGGTTTCCGTCGCATGCAGCGTGAAGCCGCCCACTACGGCATCCGCATCTATGAAGGCGCGGAGCTGCGCTTCGACGGTTCGGAAAACGACTATCTGTTGTACGGTTTTTCACACGATCTGCTTGCCGATCCAGATGCCGTCATGCGTGGTGGGCTGGCATCATTTTCCGCACGTGCGCACGCAGAGGGCGCACTGATCGTGCAGGCACATCCTTTTCGCCCCAAATGTACGCCTGCTCCGGCAGAATATCTGGACGGGGTCGAAGTACTCAACTGCAACCCGCGGCACGACAGCCGCAACGCCCTCGCATACACCTATGCGCAGCAACACGGACTATTGATGACCGCAGGATCAGACTGTCACCGCCCGGAAGATGTAGGACAGTCCGGCATCCTGACCGATAGCCTGCCGGAAGATGGCTACGGCCTTGCGCAGCTGCTCCGCTCAGGTGAGTATCAGCTGATCAAACCAAATCAAACCGGAGATTAAGCCGTTCACACCCGAAAAATAGCCAAATCTTTATTTTTTTACTGGAACTTAATATAGTTTCATCCACTGTGCTGCATAATATGGATGGATTGGAATCGCTTTGCATAATATGTAATCCATCCATCAGCACAGGGGAAGTATTGCGAAGAAACCCGATGCTTCGGCGTATTCTGTAGCGGGACCACAAATACTACATCAAAAGAACTGTGAAAAAGCGTACTGGGCAATATACACGGAGGCCAACTGAAGAATTTGTCAAAAGACACAAAAAGCCATATCCATAATTAAAAATATCAACGCAAAAGATTGGGTAATATGGAGAAAGTGTTGTTTTTATGAAAAGAAAGTTGACTTTGCCAAAACATAGGGTGTAAGATGAAAACAACAAAACAAGAACACATAATTTACAGCCGCCTATAGCAGGCATTTTTTTAACCGAGTTTATGAGAACGTTTACATTGAGGTGAGAGGTATGGCAGCGACAATTATTGATGTGGCAAATCTATGCGGATATTCCAAGGCCACCATATCGCGTGCATATGCTTCCCCCGAGCGTGTCAGCCCCAAAACAAGGGAAAAAATCTATGCAGCGGCCAAGGCGCTGAACTATACGCCCAACGCCATTGCCCGGGCAATGGTCACCAAGCAGACCGAGAACATTGCTTTTATCATTCACGAAAAACAATATCCGGTTATCTTAAACCCGTTCTATTCTCCCATTTTGGAAGCAATTCTGCAGGAAGGCATCAAACGCGGTTACAGTTTGTTTATTTCCACTGATCATGATGTGCGATTGCCAAACGGTGAAATTTATTTGAAAAAGCACATGGATGGCGTCATTCTGGCGGGACAAACAGACAGCCAGACCATTATGAGCTACCGCAAACAGAATATCCCGATGGTGCTGCTGAATAATCGCATTGACTTGGATGACCTGCTCTGCATTACAGCAGATCACTTTGGCGGCGCAGTGCAGGCGGTTGAGCATTTATACCAGCGTGGGCATCGCCGGATTGGTTTATTAGCCGGACGGTTTTCTCCCCAGATCTATACCGCCCGTTACAATGGCTATATCAGCGTACTGAAAAAACACGGATTGGCTGAAGATCTGCGTTTTGTACAGGATATCGAACCGACAGTGGAAGCGGCAGAACAGTATATCTCTTCCATTCTGCATCTGGAGGATCGTCCGACCGCTGTTTTCTGCACCAATGATACGATAGCGATTGGTGCAATCAAGGCTGTAATCCGAGCAGGACTTCGGGTGCCGCAGGATCTTGCTGTGGTAGGCTTTGACGACAGTGAGATCAGCCGTGTGATTGAACCGGAACTGACAACCGTGCAAATTGATAAACAGCTGATGGGAAAACTGGCTGCTTGCAAATTATTTGACAGCATTAACGGAAAGAATTTGGAAGAAACATGGATAGAGACGCCGACAAGTCTGATTGTACGTGGCTCAGCATGAGGGAATATCAATACCCCCGAGAGGCCATTTCACAGGGCTGCGGTCGCAAAAGAACGAATAAAGGAAACAAGGAGGGATGCTATGCGCATAACATTTATCAACGTCGGATACGGAGATGCCATTCTGTTCCAAGGCGAAAACGGTTATACCGCGCTGCTGGATGGCGGCGGAAATCTGGAGGAGGAATTTGCAGGCAATTGTTTTCGGATTCGTGCGGTGGATTACCTACAGAAGCAGGGAATCACCCATCTGAACGATGTCATCATCTCACATATTCACGAAGATCATGTTTGTGGTTTAGAAGAGATTCTTCGTCTTATTCCGACAGATCATCTTTATGTGTCTTATTTTTTGGAACCGTTTTCATCTGCGCGCCCATTGACGCCGGGACCACAAGCTCCCCGCAGTGTGGTGTTGTACACCAAAGCGTTGAACGCATATTGTCGCATACTGAAACAGCGTATGCAAAGTGGTCAAGCAATTCACGTGCTCAAAGCCGGTGAGCAGCTCCCATTGACAGAAGGACTCACCGCAACCATTTTGGGGCCAAAACCGGCTTCAATCCAGCATTATTTGAGACGAATCGAGCAAGTATTCAAGAGTGAAAGTGAGGAGGAGGTGACAAGGCTGTTGGGTGAGCTGGACGCAACATCCAACCACACAAGCCTGCTGATAAAATTCGAAACCGCCGGTCTGTCACTATTGGCAGCAGCAGACAATTGCCCGCGGGAATGGGGAGACGTTCCTATTGATTTATTCAAAAATGTAAACGTTCTCAAATTGCCGCATCACGGGCAAAAGGATGCAGTTTCGGAACAATATATGCAGATAATGCCACTCGAAATCGTCGTAACAACTTCTGCTTCCGACCGGCGGTATCACAGCGCCAATCCCGAAGTATATGAGCGCTTACTAGCCATGCATCAGGGAAGCGCGCCGTTGCGGTTCCTGTTTACCGACGAACGGGAATATCCGCCCTATTTTTCACAGCCTGAAGGGTTTCAGGCAACCACACTTGTTGTAGATTCCGGCAAGATAGTACCGGAATTTATAAAAATTTGACAAAGAATTTATAGTTTAGAATGGAGGAACAAGGATGAAGAGAAAACGGTTATTAGCAACGCTTATGGCAGGATTATTTGCACTGAATCTGGCAGCATGCAGCGGTCCGTTGGGCGGCAGTGCGGGAGGCGGCGACAAGGACGAGGACTTCCCTTCCAAGCAGGTCACCATCATCATGCCGTGGAGTCTGGGAGGCGGCCCTGATACGATTGCACGTCAGGTAGCTGCATACGGCGAAAAGTATCTGGGTGTTCCGGTCATTGTAGAAAACAAGACGGGCGGCGCAGGAACAATCGCGATGAACACAGTTTTACAGGCAGCCGATGATGGCTACTCAATGGTAGTTGCAAACGGCCCGCTTTTCTCCCTGACCCCCAGCTTCCAGAATGTCTCCTACTCGCTTGATGATATTACCCCGCTCATCGGCATGCGCATTACGGAATTTGTTGTACTGACCAATGCAAAAAGCGGCATCACCACGATTGATCAGCTCAAGGAATACGCTGCATCGGGCAAAACCATCAAGTACGCCACCACCGGCGGCCCCGGCAATGACAGCTATACCATGATTTCGGTACTGTTTAAGCTGCTTGATATCCCTGCCGAGGCCATCCCCTATGACGGCGGTCAGGATGCCATCAACGCACTGGTCGGCGAGCATGTGGACGTTGCTATCGGTTCTCCCCCGGTATACCGCGACTATGTTGCCAGCGGCGAGCTCAACTGCCTGGGCACTTTCATTCCCGAGGGCATCGACGTTGAGGGCATCGGTCATATCCCGTCCTTTAAGGAGCAAGGCATTGATGTAGAATTCACCGGCATGGATTACTTTGCTGTTCGCTCGTCGGTAGATGACAGCAAAAAGGCCGTTCTGACCAAGTTCATTCAGGATGTTTATGCAGATCCTGATTTTCAGAAGTTTATGAGCGAAATGGGCATGGAAGCCTGGGGCGCGACCGAGGATGAGATCCTCACGATGATCGAAGATCAGACTACCGCCATGAAAGAATATATCCCGCTCATCCAGTAAGCCACAACCGCGCCTGGTGACCGGTTCATCCGGTCACCAGGAACTCCCTGTTGAGGTGACCGACTATGAAAATCAAATACAATACTGAAATCATCTCCGGTCTGGTCTTTGTTATTGTTGCCGCCATCCTCTGGCTGCTTATCCCCTCCCAGATTCAGACTCTCGAGAAATCCGCGATCAACGCGCAGACTATCCCCCGCATTGCCATTGGCGGCCTGTTTTTATGCTCGGCTGGTCTGCTTATTCAGGGACTGTTGTCCCATGACAAAAAAGAAATCGTCATCACGCGCGAAACATTTCACTCTGAAGGCTTCCGCCGAGAAATGCGCTCGGTTATTTTTGCCCTCATGTTAATCGCCTACTGCTTTCTTGTCACCCTGCTCGGCTTCATCATTTCGACCATTCTGTTGGTTATTTCCATTTTGCTGTTTTATGGTGCACGCAAGTGGTATTATTATGCGATCCCACTCGTCATGGTAGGCGTCGTCTACTACGTATTTGGCGTCCTGCTGCGCATCTCGCTGCCGTGATTGTGAGAAGGGAGGATTTTTGTGGATTTATTTTTTCAAGGCCTACAAATTCTGCTGCAATGGCAGAACTTTCTGATTATACCGATCGGCTTGGCGCTTGGTATAGTTGTTGGCGCCATTCCCGGTCTGACTTCTGACCTCGGTATTATTCTGTGTATCCCGCTGACCTACGGCATGGATCCGACCATGGCCATCCTGATGCTGCTGGCTATCTACTGCGGCGGTACATACGGCGGATCCATCACCGCTATTTTGATTAACACCCCCGGTACCTCAGCCAACGCTGCGACCCTGTTTGATGGTTACCCGATGGCCAAAAAGGGACATGCGTACAAGGCGCTGTCCATGGCGCTGTTCGCCTCAACCATCGGCGGTCTGCTCAGCGCCTTTGCCCTGCTCTTCCTCGCTCCTCAGATCGCCAAGATCACCCTGCTGTTCGGTCCTGCCGAATATCTTGCACTGGCGGTCTTCGGTCTGTCGGTCATCGCAGGTGTATCCAACAAGAGCGTGTTAAAGGGCCTTATCGGCGCATGCATTGGTATCTTCATGTCCACTATCGGCATGGATAACATCAGCGGCACTACCCGCTTTACCTTTGGTAACATCAATCTTATGAGCGGCATTGATCTTATCATTGCCCTGATTGGTCTGTTTGCGATCTCGGAAATCATGATGAAATCGCAGTACAACCCCAGACTCGATCGGCAGAACATCAATGCGGCTTCCCTCACCAAGGACAAGATAACCCGCGACGAATATCGCCGCTGCCGCAAGCCCATCGCGCTTGGTTCACTCATCGGCATTATCATCGGTGCTACTCCGGGCACGGGCGGCGGTCTGGCTGCGTTCATCTCCTATAATCAGACCAAGCAGTCCTCCAAGCACCCCGAAACCTTCGGTCAGGGCGAGATTGAAGGCATCGCAGCTTCGGAATCGGCTAACAACGGCGCGTGCGGCGCTACCATGATCCCCATGCTTACGCTGGGCGTTCCCGGAGACGGCGCGACTGCCATTCTCATGGGCGCGTTCATGATTCACGGCATGGTGCCCGGCCCGATGCTGTTCAAGGATCAGGGCAACATCCTGTACGCAATTATGCTGGGCCTGATTGTCGTCAACGTCTTCATGTATATAATCGGCAGCGTATTCACCCGATTCTATGCGCATATCACCCGAATTCCGTATGAGATTCTGGCCTGCATCGTTCTCACCTTCTGCATTGCAGGCTCGTACTCTACCAACAACCGTCTGTATGATATCTATATTATCCTGATTTTCGGTATCATCTCTTACTTCCTGCGCCGCATGGATTTCCAACTGGTTCCGATTCTGCTCGGCATCGTGTTGGGGCCGCTGGCAGAGGACAATTTCCGCCGCGCTATCGTCCTGTCGGATGGCAGCCTGAGCATTTTTGTCACTCGGCCGATCAGCTTGTTATTCCTTGTAATCGCAGTCGGCTCGATTGTGCTGTTTGCATGGCGTAACCACAAGGCAAAGGTACAGAGCGCGCAGGCCAACGGTTAAACGCATTCCCAAATATCACAAACATTATGTTCGATATAAAAAAGCGGCGGGATCCTGTCATTATGCAGCCGCCGCTTTTTTTATTCAGAAGGGAGAAAACCGCGTATGAGAAATTCCATCAAAAAAGCGATATCGGTATGCCTGTTGACCGGTATGATGGCAAGCACGGCTCTTGCTGCACAGGATACACCGCAGACAAATAGTGCAGCATGGTTTGGAATGACGTATCGGGATAACAGCGTGCTGGTCGAAAGCGCGAAAGATATTGAAATACTAAGCGGCAGTTTTCGTGTCGAGGAGCTGAAAATCACGGAGGGGCAAGATCCCGAAGGAAAAAATCATGTGGGCCAAGTTCATGAACTGACAGAAAATTCCTTTACCTTTACGTGTGGCCGTCAGGGCTCGCAGGAAGTGGCGCAATGGTTTAACCAAAAATTCTCCGGATATAACGATCCGGCAGTGACCGGCGATCGGACAACCTTTGATCAAACAGCGGATGAACTGAATTTCGCCTTTGTAGGAGACTTGCAGCTCACGGTCAAAGCACCAGCTTTTCCAGAAGGATGCTCTGTCACCTTTGAGGGCGTCGCCTTTGCACAGGGAAGCACCGCATTTCGCAACAACTGGTGGTTTGGTCAGCTGAATGGACAGCATACAAGAGATGCAGACGGTCCGGATCGGATGCTGGCAATCGGCGTGGACGAAGCCGGAAATACAGTATTCGCTTCCTTCCTGCGCGGCGGAAACGAAGTCAATGCCGTTTCTTTGGAAGCCATCTCTCCGGCCGGTACGGAAAATGATCGTGCGGTAATGCTGCCGCATGTGCAGCAGGCTTTTCAAGCACTGCCGGACACAGGCATCCGCAGCGAACTGAAGGGATTTGGCGGAAATTATGACCCATCGGTCAATCACATACAGGGTTATGCGCAATATCCGGCTGCAAACGGAACAGATTACGCACTTTTGACACACAGCGTTTCAACAGCACCGTATGCACATATTCTTGTCGGTCCGAAAAACGGCGAAGAAATGTGGGGTTTTAAAACATATTTGCAGAACTGGCAGCATCCGGGCGGCGTACAGAGCATTGGCGATTATCTGCTTGTGCCCAGCGAGCACGACAATCAGGCGCACATCGCCCTGTATGATATGCGGACACTTTCCGTACAGGAATTGCGCAGAGTAGAAACATTTGACCTGACGGTGAATCATAAGGCAGGCGCGCTTGGCATTACTTCTTATAAAGACGCAGATGGCACGGAATATTATCTGCTGCTTGTAGCCCATCTGGATGGAGAAAACAGCGTGTACCATGCATATCGCGCACCGGCGGCAAACAGTCTGGAGCAGGCCACTTTCGAAAAGGTAGGCAGCTTCCCGCTGGACAAAGATTTTCAGGGATTTGGTCTGGTTACCGAAGCGGAAACCGGAAAGGTTTATATGATCGGTCTCTGGTCGCCAAGCGAAGGCGCAACCTTTGCCGACTATGCGTATCTTTATGAATTGAATACACAGAACTGGACCCTCGGAGAAGCACTGGAAGAGCGGCATCTGACCAGCCAGGGCGGTTTCCCGGGCGTCATGGGCGTACATTTTCGCTATGGCGCAGGCGTGCTTGTAACGCCTGATCAGAATCTTATGCTGTATGCTTCCGAGCGAAATACCGTCTTGGGCAGTGTGCTGGCAATCAACGATTGGGTAAGCGGACAATGATAACCGCGCTTCACCCCTCTGAAGGTGTTCACCTACACCATTTCCATTCTCTTTTCCTCTCACATGACCGACTGCACTTTGCAGTCGTCTCCTCTTCTTCATAATCCTCCAACGCCAATCCATAGAAAAAGCGCCGATTCAAATGAATCGGCGCTTTTTTACATTTTTCCGTCTTGACTGTCTGTACGATCCAGAACACGCCTATCCGGCACTTGCAATGCTGCAATACGCCGTGTCCTCTGCGGAAGGTGATGCTCAAAAAGCTGGTAACATATTCAGACTTGGCAGTTTTATCGGTTGTTTCCTCCCAGCGCCCAACCAAAATCATTGTGATAGATCATCTGGCGCGTCATGCCGCCGTCGATGCAGATGTTCTCACCCGTGATAAAACCGGCTTTATCCGAGCAGAGGTAGAGTACCATGTTCGCAATGTCCAGCGGATTACCCACCCGACCGACTGGCTGTTGATAGGCGTCCGGGCCTTCGTAAACGGTATAATCCGTGTCGATCCAACCGGGAGAGATGGAGTTTACCCGCGCCCTGCCCGCCAGACTCACCGCCAGAGCATGGGTCAACGCTGAAATGCCGCCTTTGGCTGCCGTATAGCTTTCTGTCTGAGGCTGGCTCATCCGGTCCCGGGAAGAAGAGATATTCACGATAGCCGCGCCAGGCGCAAAATGAGGTGCAAACAGCTTCGTAAGATAAAAAGGGGCAGTGACGCCCACCCGTAGGGCATAATTAAACTCCTCATAGGTACACGTGTCAATGCCCCTCATCCGCGGCAGTGCATTGTTAACAAGGTAATCCACATGCCCATAGTCCGCAATGACCTTACGGGCGAAGTCTTCCAGAACCGTTTGGTCGGCCAGATCGCCTTCATAGTAGTCATTGGGCAAAACATCAATGACACACACTTCGGCGCCCGCTTTGCGAAACTCCTCTGTGATGGCCTTGCCAATTCCCTTCGCACCTCCGGTAACGACCGCAACCTTATTTTTGAACATGGCTTTTTCCCCCTATGTTTGCATCTTTGTCAAAGTTTCATATCAGATGATAATACCCTCGCAGTGGTCGAGCTCATGCTGGATGATCTGCGCCGTCCAACCGGTAAAGGCTTTCACGCGCTCTTGAAACTTTTCATTCTGCCAGCGCACCTTGATGGACCGCCAACGCTTGGCAGGGCGTGTGCCGACAAGAGAAAGACAGCCCTCCTCTGCGTCGTAAGGCTCGGACTTTTTGATGATCTCCGGATTGAACATGACCATATAGCTGCCCTCGTTATCAAAGGCAATAATGCGCTTGTTCACGCCTATCATGTTAGCCGCCATGCCGACACAGCCCGCCTTATGATGCTCCAGCGTTTCCAACAGGTCAGCTGCAATTTGCCAATCTGCCGGCGTAGCAGTCTCCGCTTTCTGTGCCAAAAAGGTTTCGTCTTTGCAGATTTCTCGAATCATACTTGGTTCTCCTCATGTTGTTGAATCACTGCCGCTCTTTTCCTTTATTATAGCATATCAGCACAATATCTGTCTGTTATATTTGACATGGTATTTCCGGAAACCCTCTAGGTTTCGGTGTCGGACCATCTGTGAGTATTCAGGTGAATAAAAACTGCTCATGACGCACCGTTTTACTGATGCAAAGGATAGGCAAAAATCCGGCGGATATATACCGGATGTAAAAATGCAAAAAGTCTGGCTTGATAACCAGACCTGCGCAAAAAATATATTAGCATGCATCATGTTCAAGAGCCGGACCAAGGTCCGGCTCTTATGCTGTTTCCCTATACAAATTTTTCACAGAAACGCGCCGGAATTGCTGCAATTGCAAGCTGCGCCGCATTGCTCTGTGGATTGCACCTTATGGTTTCGCACATTCTTTGTTTATTTGCCATCCATCTTCGCAAACAAACGCTTGGAAAGAAACCTCTTTTACAGCAGTTCGCGCTTGATACGTTCGAGCGCTTCGGGGGCTTGTTTATCCATCTTTTCCGGGAAGCCAAAGTAGGATACGCAGATGATGTTGTCACCGCCGACCTTAGGCGCGTCAGGTTTCAGCTGCTTGTTGGCAAAATCCATATCGCGCAGGGTCTCGAAGATGCCGTCAAAGTCGACCTCGCCTTCGCCCATGGCGGTGTGCTGATGAATGGTGACATCCGCGCGGCCACGGCTGTTGAGCCAGGGCGGATTGAGGATGTAGCGGCAATCCTTGGTCTGGTTCCACGTGTCCGCAAGCAGGACGTGGGTCAACTCGTCGCCCGCGTAGCGGAGCATGTGGCGCACATCGCCCTTGCCTTGATCGTAGAAAAATCCGTGAGACGCCGAATAAACATAGCCGAGGTTCTTGGAGCGGAAGGACTTAACGATGTCGCAGGTCTCGTCGTTCAGCTCACAGAAATCATACGGGTGGGACTGAATTTCAACGCGCAGGCCCTCGCGCTCGATGATGGGCAGCAGTTCCTCCATCGACTTGTAGAACATGCCGTTACAGATTTCCTGCTGGTTGGGGTCGCCCGAGAATTCAGTGTTGATTACCGGAACACCCATATTAACGGCAATCTCGATCATGCGCTTCCAGTTGGCGACCGCGTGCTGACGCTGCTCCTCGGTCGGTCCGGACCAACGGTAGACCACAATAAAGGACGAAATCTCGACACCTGTCTCACGCAGCGCGCGGCGGTATTCCTCCTCGCACTCCTTGGAGAACAGCGGGTGCTTGTAAAACGGGTTGATGCGCGGGTGCGGGGACTGCTCAATATATTTGTAGCCCCAATCGGCTACCTTATGTACATAGTCATTGATGGACATCTGCTTGGCCAGTACGTCCACGTCAAATGCGATTTTCATTTGTGCGCCCTCCTTGTCGGCTTTGTTTGGATTTGCTTTCGGGCCCTTTCGATGGTCTTATTATACGGCGGTGCCTGCCGATTTCCAATGATACAATCCACCTAAAACCTGCGAAATCCTGCTGTTTTATCTTGCAGGTCTGACACGCATCTGATACGATAAATAAAAGGAGTGTGAGGACTATGCTGATTCCCGAAGCGGGGGTTCATCAAACATCGGAACGTTATTTTTTCACCCCATCTTCGCTTGCACGCGAGCTTTTTTATTATCCAACGCGCTGCGGGCATTATTTTTGCGACAGCCGGTATTCGTTCAGCCATCGCTCGGAAATCGCGATGGAGGGCGATCACAACCGAAATATCATGCTGTTCCTCATCCAAGGCGGCGCGATGGAGTTACTGCTTGCCGGTATGCCGGTGCTGGCGGCGGCGGGGCAAGTCGTGCTGTTCGACTGCCGTGAGCCGTACCAGTATGTCGCATCAGACGGACTGGAATTTACCTGGCTGCTGTTCAACGGTCTGAATATACGCGCATTTTACCGACGCATTCTGCAAGCGCATGGCGGAAGACAGTGCTTTACGCCGGATGCCGTCGCACCGGTAGCACAGGCGCTCAGCACGCTGCTCGAGAGCTGCGCCGCGGATGAACGTCCGAGTGAAGCGGCCTGCTCGCAGCTGATTCATCGGCTGCTATGTCTCCTGCTGCTGGGCGAGGGGAAACGCACATCGGACGGCAGCGACCGCATCGCCCAAGCCATTCGCTTTATGAATCGGCATCTGTTTGAGCCAATCAGTGTGCAAGACGCAGCGGCAGCGGTCAACCTGAGTCCGTCGCATTTTTCACGACAGTTCAAAGCGCGCACCGGTTACTCGCCCTATGAATATATTGTGCTGCGGCGCATCGACAAGGCCAAATATCTGCTGACATCGACCGAGCAGACGGTAGGAGAAATCGCCTATGCCACCGGCTACAACAGCGAGGAGAATTTTATCCACAGCTTTCAAAAGCATGTGGGTATTTCCCCCGGTCTGTTCCGCAAATATCCAGTATAGTTTGTTATCCGCCGCCCCCTTTCACTCATTTTCTGTTTCATTTCCAAGCAAACCGAAAGCAGGCGCATCCTAATTGATGCGCCTGCTTTCCGCAATGAATAATGAATAGAGAGGAATGGCAGTTACCAGTATTTTTCAACATGTGCGCGGGTGACTTCCGCAGCCTTCTTGATGTTTTCCTCGTTGGTCAGCTTGTAGTAGTCCGGACGGAACACCTCCATCGTGCATACATCACCCTCGAAGCCAATCTTCTTGAGCGTATCGGCATAACGCTTATGGTCGAGGCAGTCACCCGGCTCGCCTGGCCACAGACGCTTCTCATCGTTGTTATATGCCGCGCCGCAGGGCATGTTCTCCATTCCGTTGAGATGCCAGACAAAAATCTTCTTTCCGTCTGCCTTTTCCAGCGCATCCCAGCCGGACGCCATCGCATGGAAGTGGTACTGGTCAAGCGTAATGCCGACCAGTGGAGAGTCGACCGCCTGCACAATATCATACGCATACTCAAAGCGATTGATGGACATCCCCGGCGCACCGCAGAATTCAAGTGACAGCTTGATGCCGTGCGGCTCCACTTTCTTGACCATTTCCTTCAGTACGGCTACGGCATCCTCCTTAATTTCGTCTACCGTTGCCGGCACCGGCAAATCCATAGACGGCACAACCACAATCATCTTGCACTGCAGCTTGAGGCAGTCCGCAATAATTTGGTCGAGTTTATCCATAACGGCATTCTTTTCCTCCTGCGTCTGCTTCATATTGAAGAAGATCAGCGCGTTATAAGACAGCAT
Source organism: Agathobaculum sp. LCP25S3_E8 (assembly GCF_052117165.1). Taxonomy (NCBI): domain Bacteria; kingdom Bacillati; phylum Bacillota; class Clostridia; order Eubacteriales; family Butyricicoccaceae; genus Agathobaculum; species Agathobaculum sp. LCP25S3_E8. Next base: position 11,689 of record NZ_JBQKJR010000019.1, on the reverse strand, counting down.
TTTCAGATGATGCTTGGGGTCTGCAAACCATGCCGCCAAGTCGTCGATGGTGTACTTGCCCGCCGCAATCTCGCGGTCAAGACATTCGGACTGGATATCAATGTAGTCAAAACCGTATTTTTCGCACAGATCGAGGTCTTCGAGCACGGAATGATTTTCGCAGAAGCGGTTGCAGCCTTCATTAAATCCGATTTTCATGGTAGTTTTCTCCCTTCGTGGTGTTTACTTCTTGTAGAAATCCGGAGTGCCGCCGGTGACGACCTTTTCCGCCTTGCCGGAGGTCTGGCTCTTTACCAATGCGTCCGCGGTGATGGAAGCGACATAGCCATCCCATGCGGAAGAACCGCCGGTCTCACCCTTAACGGCGTGGTCGACCCAGTCCTGAATTTCAACGTCGTAAGAGTCGATGAAGCGCAGAATCCAATTGTCCTCAATCTTGGTGGATACGTTGTTTGCGTACCGCACAGTCGGGAAAGACGGGCACGGCAGGTTGATGACGCCGTTTTCACATACCACTTCGCAATTGATATCATAGCCAAAGCCGCAATTGACGTTAACTTCGAGCACATTGACAATGCCGCCCTTGGTCTTCATAATCATGATCTGTGGGTCCTTCAGGCCCTCGTGCGCCTTGGAAGAGGTTTTCGGCATGATGCACTGTACTTCGTCCCACTCATCGCCAATCAGCCACGGCAGCACGTCGATTTCATGAATCGCCGTGTCGGTGACCGCCATTGCAGTGGTATAGTCCGGAGCGACACCGTCTGCGCGGTGCGTGCACTTGATCACCATCGGCGCGCCGAACTTGCCCGAGTCGATCAGTTCCTTGACCTGCTTGTAGCCACGGTCGTAGCGGCGCATAAAACCAACCTGTACCAGATGCTTGCCGGACGCCATTTCAGCATCCACAACTGCCTTGCAGTCCGCCGCGGTGTTGGCCAGCGGCTTCTCGCTGAATACCGGCTTGCCTGCCTCAATCGCCGCGATAACCGGCTCCTTGTGGAATGCGCCCGGCGTGGTGACAACAACTGCGTTGACATCCGGATCGTTGATTGCCTTGTGGAAATCGGTATATACCTTGACGTTTCCACCAGCAATTTCCGCGCCCTTCTTCGCGCCTTCCTCAAATACGTCGCATACAGCGACAACCTGCGCACCGCGAATGCGGTTCTGAATGCGCTCGATATGTTCGCGGCCAATCATGCCGCAGCCGATTACTGCAATATTCAGTTCCATTGTTTTTTCCTCCTGAAAATGTTATGTAGATTTGTGATTAACGATATGAAATAATGCACACTGAAAGGCCAGCAAGCAATTATTCAGCAAAAAGAAATCAATTTCTGTCCATTATGCCGCAATGCCGAGCGGGGAGAACAGAACATAAACGCCAATGGCGAACAACAGACCGATAATAGATACGATATGGCGGTACTTCCATGGCGTCATATCGACCGCACCGACATCCTGCACTTCGTAAACGTCACCCGGATGGTACTTGTTGAGCCACCACATGATTCCCAGCTCAATCGGGAACAGTACTGCCATTGCGTATAAGTAATGAATGGGGTTATCGCTGCCCGGATAACAGGGTTTGAGCAGCAAAAACGCGCCATAGCATACCACATGGAAAATCGTAATGACCTTGGGCATGCACTTGGGGCTGCGCTTAAATAGGAAAATACCGAGAATGGTACACAGCACAGGGAGCGACACGAACTGGCTCATCGAATTGAGGAAGGTCGTGATACCGCCTGCATTCATGATAAACGGAGAGATAATGATAGCCACGCAACCCGCAATCGTGCCATAGATCTTGCCGATCCGCACACACTGGATATCGGATGCCTTTGGATTGATCGACGAGCGATACAGGTCAAGGGTGAACATGGTGGACGCGGAATTCAGTACCGAATTAAAGGACGAAAGAATCGCGCCAAACATAATCGCAGCGAAGAAGCCCATCACTGGTGCGGGAATGATTTCGGCAATCAAAGCGGGATAAGCAAAGTCGATTGCTTTGTCGCCAACAGCCGTAAGTTGCTCCTGAATAGAAGGCAGATAAAAGGCTATGATACCAGGGATAACCAGATACAGCGGACCAATGCACTTGAGGAAGCCACAGAAGATGGCGCCTTTCTGGCCTTCTTTCAAGCTCTTAGCTGCCAGCGCACGCTGGACAAAGGACTGATTGGTGCACCACCAGTATAGGTTATTGAAAAACATACCGGTGATGATCAGCACCCATGGCACCTCGGGTTCGGGTGCGTTCCATGCATTGATAGCGTTGAGCTTTGCGGGATCAGCCTCAATCATATAGCGGATGCCATCAAGAATGCCGTCGCCGCCGGTTGCCGCAGACAATGCTGCAAAACCAAGGAACGGAACCATCAAACCGCCGATCAGAAGTCCAATACCATTGATCGTGTCGGACACGGCGACCGCTTTCAGCCTGCCGAAAATTGCATAACAGCCGCCGATGATGCCGATGATCACGCAGATGATGGCAACGGCAACAAATTTACTGGTGCCCAGCATACCGGAAATATCGAAGATCTGTTCGAATACGACTGCACCGGAATACAGAATGACCGGTAGATTGAGGATAGAATACATGACCACAATAACCAGCGAGAACATGGTCTTAGTGGCGCGGCCATAGCGCTGCTCCATCAAAGACGGAATCGTCATTGCACCCATTTTGAGATAGCGCGGCAGGAAGTAGTAGGCCAGTACCAATAGGGTAAACATTGAGCCGACCTCCCACGCAATCGGACCCATATTGGTTTTCCAACTTTGACCGTTCAGACCGACCAGCTGTTCAGCCGACAGATTGGTCAGCAACAGCGAGCCGGCGATGACTACGCCCGGCAGACCGCGTCCGGCGAGGAAATAACCTTCGGCAGTGTCCAATTTGTCGTCACGAGTTTTCCACGCAGAAACCACAGCGACCAGTGCGGTGAAGAGCAGAAAGGAAATTCCTGTCCAAGCAAGTGAATGAAAAAATGTCATTTGGTATCCCCCGTTTCCAATCAAAGTTTTTACAATATGTTCACGTGAACGCAATGTAGGAAAGAAAAATCCGCACGTTTCGGAAGTTCTGTCATCGTAGGAAATCGGATGTTCATCAAGTCTCTTATCGTGTCGGAATCTCTTTGTTGAGTCAAGAATAACACCACAAAAACGATATTTCAAGCAGAAAAAAGCAAAAAAACATTTTCGTTATTAACGGACAAAAAGCTGTCCGGCGGTTCGTGAAAGTGACGGAAGGAAATCGATTTTTGCGTGCATTTGCGTGCAATCTTATGTACAATATAACACAAACCTAGGCGAACAACTTGTACAGCTTGCTTTTGCTACACAAAAGTTCGAAAAAACTGCAAAAACTGCGACTTGCATCGTGCGTGCATTGTGATATAATTAACACATCACAAGAAAGGAGTGAATCACATGGCAGTGACCGCCCAGCAGATCGCGGATCTGACAGGTGTTTCGCGCGGAACGGTCGATCGCGCACTTCACAACCGCGGCCGCGTTAGACCAGAGGTCGCCGCACGCATCCGTAAGGTTGCAGACGAATTGGGTTATCGGCCTAATCCGATTGGACAGGCATTGGTCAAAACGCCCCGGGATTTCCGGATCGGCGTCATTTTACAATCGGCCGAAACACCAACCATGCAGATTGTGTCTGCCGGTGTGCGTCAGGCCGCCGAGGAGCTGCGCGCCTCGGGAGTTGAGCTGGTATTACGCGAGGTTGTCGGGTTGGATACCGAGCTAGTCCTTGAGGCAATTGATGAGCTGGTTGGGCTTGAAATTCGAGGCTTAGCCATCGCACCAAGTACCGAAAGTGAGATCCGACATTGTATTGACGACCTGTATGAGCAGAATATTCCGGTTGTCACGCTCAACTCAGATGTGCCAGGCAGCAAACGGCTGTGCTTTATCGGTATGGATAATTACCGCGGCGGACAGACCGCAGCCGGCCTGATGTGTCAGTTACTGCCGGACGGCGGCAAGGTGTTCCCGCTGGCCGGACACCTAAACAACACCGCGCACAACAATCGTCTCAACGGTTTTTTCGACGTACTGCATCAAGAGACCGCTTACCATATTACACTTTTGCCGTTCCAGCCCTGCTTCGATCGCGACGATTACGCCTACGAAATCACGCAACATGTGCTGCAGTCCGAGCCTGACCTTGCAGGCATTTATGTCGCCTCAAATGGACAGCAGGGCGTATGTCGGGCAGTCGAAGAGATGGGGCGCAAGCGGCGTGTCAAGGTGATTGCGTTTGATCTCAACGCCCCCAATCTGCGGCTGCTGCAGCACGACAGCCTGAGCTGCGTACTCGATCAAGAGGCGTTTGAGCAAGGTTATCGCTCCCCCTATCTGCTCTATGAATATCTGATGCACAAGAAAAAACCCGCGCAGACGTTGATCTATACCGATATCGCCATCCGCACCAAATACAACAGCGATTTAAGTGTTTTCACCGATAAAACCGATACTGTATGCAAACAAAAAAATACTGAAACCAGATAGCCTGATTCCAGAAAGCATTATAAAGCTGTGATACGAAACTACAGTATCCGGACATCAGGTAAACCTGCAAGTGTTGATCACCTTACAGATACAGGCGGTCATCACGCTTCTTTTCGGCCTGCATACAACATCTCGCAAAAAACGCACTTCATCGTAAGATAAAGTGCGGTTTTTCGCGTAGAGTCTGGGATTTGAAGAGCCAAATTTTGAACTTGCGGGCTGTTTCTATGTTATCCCGTTTCGTTTCGTATAAAGCGTCGTGATATCCAGAATATTTGGACGCAGTTATTTTTATGTTTTTAGGCTGTAGGACGTACTTTCAGGGGAGGTAGACCGTCAAGCCATCTTCATTGGCGGAGCAAAGATAGAAAGTGATGCGAGTCGTTATAGCTTTGTGTGACGAAAAAGTGTAGAAAAGCACCTGACCAAGGTAAAGGAGTAGGTGCTGCAATCTATCAACTGCACTTGCATAACGCAACCACGGGTATGGTTGGAGAAGTCTGCCCAATCCATCGCTTTTGTGCGTGGAAGCGGCAGGCAAAAAAGTCGGGAGCAAAAGAAATGGGAACACCTGTCCGAACTGCTGAAGCGATTTCACTATGTCTGGTAGCAAGAGGTGGCAGCAGACGCAGGGTATAAAAGTCTAAACAAGACGGGATTGCTTCTCCTGCGCGGCTTCGGTTTATTCAGGCATCTGCTGTACCATGCATCCTGCCGTACCGTGCAGAATTGCGGCGGCAAGACAGATGGTAAATCATCATTTTCCTCTATTTGACCCTCAGCCCAGCTTCCGCATCATGCGATAAGCCAACAGCAAACAGCACGCTCTGCTCGACCGAGCAGTTTTTCTGCGGAAATAATTTGGTTGTGCTGATGCCCTTCATAATACTGTGCTGCGCCAGAGAAGCGATCGCCTCCTTCGCGTATGCTGAAACCTGGTTCGCATCGGTGTAACCCGTAAGCGACCTGCCCGCGGTCATCACCCGCTCGCTGGTCTGCTGCTGGATATAGCCTGCCGCATGCCACAGCTCGGCCTATGCCCAACTACTCGGCGCGCCAATCACAGCAATCACCGCATTTCGGTCGGAATGATCGGCCTAGAGCATCCCCACACGCGTATATTTGGCGTTCATCTCAGCAACCAGTCCGATCCGTCGCCGTCAAAGTCGACCAGATAGGAGCTTGCATAGGGTATATCATCCACCGCTTCGCAATATGCGCGTGTATCTTTGCTGTCCACCGCAGCGCTCGCCGTTAGTAAGGTACCCGCTGACAATACAGCTGTGGTTCCTTAAACAGATCAGCGTTTGCATCTTCGTAAATTACATCTTGGTTTTACCTTTCTGCACGCAAACCGTGGCTACAACGGTTTCGCATGAATCCTTTGGGGACGCAGGCGCAGTGGTTTTCCACTGGAGCGGAGAGTGTTGCATATGTTTCAAGTGGCATCCGTTAGCACCTCCGCATAGTAAAATTTGACTCACAACCGAATTTTAATAAATATTTGTCCTCAACTACATGGAGTTGACTTGTAAGATACTTGTAATTGACTTGGACAGTAATAAAATTAGCACCCAACTTTGAGTTTGCAAAGTTGGAATGCATAAAATACAAATGCAAGATTGAAAAATATGCAGTTCGGTGATACGATATGTATATCTCTGATGTTGAGACGAGTGTTTGAATGTGACGATGTTTCTATGGCTGAGATGGAGACGATTCAATTCAACACCGAATTGTCGGTCGCTCATATTCTCAAAGCGATAAAGAAATTCTTTATCGAACAAGACATTTGTGACTGGGCTATTCCAGCAGGAATATGACACGGGTGTTGGTACCACCCGTTGGGATGGATGAGCAATCATGAAACTTGAGGAAGCATGTAGACGCATTAATAAACTCGCTGACATCAGGTTTGGAGATCTTTTCTCTCCGGATGACATGAATACGATTATCAGAAACAAAGGAAAGACCGGACAATTACTTGAGCTATCCCTTGGAATGCATCTTTCAAACACGAATTTAGATTTTGATGATGGCGAGTTGAAAACGAACAAGTGTGATGCGTCCGGAAATCCGAAGGAGACTGTTTTTATCACACAGATAAGCGGTGTTATTGACGAGTTGATACAAGAAAAGCCATTTGAACAAACTCATCTATATGAGAAAATAAGCAACATTCTCTATGTCCCGGTTTGCAAAGATGGCAGACCCGAAGATTGGAAGTTTTTACCCAGCATTCATATTGATCTGTCACTCCCAGAGTTTTCGTCATTAAGAGATATTTGGCGCAACGATTATTATTCTATCTGTGAACAGCTCAGATTCCATATTGAGAATAGCTCAGACGGTTTTATACATACATCGAATGGAACACATCTTCAAGTCAGAAGCAAAGATGCTCGTGGCGCAAGCGGTAACTACCATCCGATTTATTCGCAGATATACAAAAGAAAAGTATCTAACAAGAACCACGCTTTTTATTTTCAGAAGCAGTTTGTTTATGACATTCGCCACATCGATAGATAGTGGCATGGTTTCGATTCAGAAACACACCATACAGAAACTATATTCCGAAATGGGCTAAATAAACGGAAAAAGATATGGCATCTATACTACAACCCAATTTGGAATTAGGAGGAAATCTAAGATGCAATGCAAGACAGGACCGTTCGTGAAATGGGCCGGAGGAAAAAAGCAGTTACTTGATAGATTGGAAGCCCATATGCCAGCAACGTATGGGAGATATTACGAACCATTCATAGGTGGTGGTGCGCTTTTACTTCACCTGCAACCCGAAAGAGCGGTAATCAACGATACTAACGAACAACTTTTAAATGTATATAGGCAACTGAAAACAGACGCAGAGGCTGTTATTGCTGCAGTAAATGCTCTTGACGCAAAACCTTGTGATGTAGACCGCTACATGGAAACTCGCCAAGCCTATAATGCGAAAATCCAAGCGCATGAATTAGACGCTGAATGTGCCGCCCTTATGATTTGGATTAACAAGCATTGCTTCAATGGACTTTACAGGGTGAACTCGAAGGGGCTATTCAATGTCCCTTATAATAATAAACAAGGCGGAGTTTCAATCGATGCAACTAACCTTAGAAACATCGGCCTTTATCTTAGAACTAAAGATGTTGCAATCCATCAAGGAGATTTTGAAGCTGCGTGCGCTGATGTCCAACCGGGAGACTTTATCTATTTCGATTCTCCTTATGTGCCAGTGAGCGAGACGGCAAATTTTACTGATTATACCAAAGATGGCTTCACATTGGAAGATCATAAAAGGCTAGCGACTCTTTATAAGAGGCTTTCAGAGCAAGGGGTCAAAGTGATGTTAAGCAACAATAACGTTCCTCTTGTGCATGAATTATATAGTGGCTTTACGATTAAAGAGGTAAATGTCCGCAGAGCTATTAACAGAGATGCTTCAAAACGATCCGGAAAAGAAGTAATAATCACTAATTACTGAGAGGATACGGAACGATGCTGTTTGAAAGAAAGCGAAAATGCCACAGGCACTTTCGCTTTTTTATTTTCCCAACCCGCAAGGAGACCTCCTGTACGCTGCTGCTTTAAGGCAAGCAGCGTAAAAAAAAGAGAACAGGTTATTTCGTGCGGCCTTTGGAAGCAAAGAAATAACCTGTTTGGAAGTTGAACCGCTTGCTCGTCATCTTGTATATTTCTTCGACGTTTTCTCCGGCTTGTGTGTATCAGAAATTCTTGGTCTTCAAGCGTATGGCCGCTGGCCCGCTTTGGGAGAACCGGCTTGATCTTATATTCACTAATAAGCTCGGTGGCCCGCCCAATCGCCGCACGGTCTATAAACATCTGAAAAAAAGCACTGATTGAAAATGGGCTGAGCGAATATACCCTTCATTCCTTGCGTCATTCATTTGCGACAATCTCGCTGGAAAACGGTGACAACATCAAGATGGTGCAGACGAACCGCAGCGCAACAACGCTTGATTTATGAATCTCATAGCGGCGGAACCGTGTGACACATTCGCCGCGGTCGCATTTTTCCACGAATTTCGGGATATCCAGAAAGCCCGCCCTGTCGTCTATGGCGATATCCAGCCGCTTGAATATGCCTTTAGCATCAAGGCAGTGTTGGAAGAATACGCCCCAGCTGCGGCCCTGCCCGTTGAGATAAGTGCCCCTTTGCCCCTGAGTTCGAGCAATATACCGCGTTCTTCATACGGCGACACCAGCACAAGAAATTGGCAGAACCACTTGGGATTGCACAAAGCATGCTGACGAATTACGAAAACGACAGCAGCACACCGCGCGACCAGTCCGTGTGGGAAAAGCTTGCCGAGTATTTTGGTATGTCTATGAGCTATCTAATGGGCTTGACGGGCACCTTGGTTTTCCCTCAGAATTGGGATAAGGGCTGGCACCCGAACACGAGCACGATAGACATAGAGCGTGTGCAGAAGGAATCCATCGACAGCAAGAAGCCGCTGGAGATCATCGTCTCCACCCTGACCGAATACCTTCCTTTGGAAAATCTTGCAAGTCTCGCCCCGGCTGAGATGGAACCTCTACTGAAAACTGTGCAAGGCTGGATTCGAGAGACGCATCAAATGCGTACAGCAGTGATCCATTTGTCGGAGAATAATTGGTCTGTAAGATAAGCCTGATGTTCATATAAAACAAGCAGCCAGCTGGCGCAGCGCTCTTTTCGAGCGCATTCGTCCTCTGACTGCTTGTTTACACACTAACAGATTAATTCTTTCTTGAGGCTGTATGCAATAATTGGTTATTTCTATCGGTCTTTACAGTTTAAACACCTTGGGCTCATCTGTAAACGAATAGATTGTAGCCGTGCCATGCTCGAAGTAGAACACAGTCATGAGATTGTCATCCACTGTATACATACTGCTCAGAGCAGCCTTATTGTCATCCATCATAGCGACGCGAGCTTCACGACGGGTATCTTCCGCAACCTCGCCCTCCACACGAATCCAAGTGTCTTTGTGCATCCCACAGATTTCCACTTTGCCATTCGCCTCCATCTGCTGGTACACTTTCTTCTGATTGTTCGTGACGATGTACAACTTGCCTTCAAATTCACACACAGCGCCAAAGGGACGGACATGGGGCCGACCGTTTTCATCGGTGGCCAGATAGAAGGTACCACAGGACTTCAAATATTCCAGTGCTTCTTTCATGATTAGAACTCCTTTCAAAATGCAGGTTGTCGTTTTTCCTGTTTACGGGTATAATTATATCTCACAGGATTTATATTACAAGTACGATATTTTTTGATACCGGTATCAGAAAGGAACGTGTCTATGGAAAAGAAAAATCTATTTGGAAAGTGTCCTTACGTGACGGCCCAAAAAATTTTAACAGGCAAGTGGTCGATTTACATCATGTATCTGTTATCTGAAGGACCAGTGCGCTTTAACGAACTGCAACAGCGTATGCCTGAGGAGATGACCCATACTACCTTGTCAAGGCAGCTGAAAGCTCTGGAAAACGAGGGTTTGATCGTGCGTGTGGAATATCAGCAGATCCCGCCTAAAGTAGAGTATCATCTAAGTGAAATCGGTGAAAAATTTAAGGATGTACTATCCGTGCTTGAGGCGTGGGGAAACGAATATATAAATTTTCTGAACCACTCACATTCTCCCGAACTATTGCAATGTTCCGGAGAGTTTTAGAGTAGGGTTCTTGATGCATAAAAATATTGGGGGAATGAAAAATGAATTTTGATGTGAAAAAATTGCAGTGGACAAGGAAACCGAAGAGCTTTGCCATTTCTCAGGAACGGATTGAAATTGTAACGAAACCACATACTGATCTGTGGCAGAGAACCTATTACCATTTCCGCAATGACAACGCGCCAGTACTTCAGATGTCTTTGGAAGAACAGTTCTTCTCCTTTGTGGTTAAAACAGAATTTGCCGAAAGCCACCATCGCTTTGACCAGTGCGGTGTGGTTTTGTATTTGGACAGTGAAAACTGGATCAAAGGCTCGGTTGAGTATGAAAACGAAAGTTTCCAGCACTTGGGCAGCGTTGTGACCAATCACGGGTATTCAGACTGGGCGACCACGGAAATTTCCGCTGACGTAAAATCCATGTGGTATCGCCTGAGCCGCCGGGAGGATGATTTTTGTATTGAATGCTCGGAGGACGGTGTTATCTTCCATCAGATGCGTGTCTGCCATTTGTATAAAGCAACGGGGAAAATCCAGTTTGGCATATACGCTTGCAGCCCAGAAGAGTCTTCTTTCCGCGCTATTTTTACAAACATGCAATTGTCTGAATGCAAGTGGTTGGCACATGAGGGTCAGGCACCAGACGAATGATTTTTAAGCTGCTTATAAAATATTTCTCAGTTTCTGATTCATATTTTCGCAGCACGAGGAGCAGAGGCTATTGTATATTTGTCGGGTAAACCAGCAGACATAGCTGTGACCCGAAAGAAAAAGTGAGTTGCATGGGGGTGCAACTAGCTTTAAAATAAAAAATAGCAGCAGGATACTGCACATGCAGCATGCAGGTCATGGCTGGTTTGATTTTTCTAGGAGGGCAGACATATGGTCGATCAGATTCGGTTTCAGGTATATCAGAATCAGGAGCAGCCATTTGCCTTCGATCAGGGACTGCTGCTCTTTTTCGGCCTTTCCGGCAGCAGTCGTATTCTGCATGGTACAGACGAAGTGGAGCTGGGCGCGGCAGGCATACTGGTAATCAATCCATTTGAACTGTACCGTCTGCATAACGAACAGGGCGGATCTTTGCTCTGCATGCGTATCTCGCGGCAGTTTTTGCAGTTTGCCGGCTGGCCGGATGATCTGCACTGCTCCTGCTACGCACAGAGCAGAGAGCAGGATGCGCCGGATTACCAGCAACTGCGCGAACTGTATGCTGTGGTATTTCAGGACTTTTTTCAAAGCGGTGCGGCCGACACGGCGGCGCTCAACGGGCGGATACTGCAGATGCTCAGCCTACTGCGGCGCAGCTTTTCCGTACGCAGTGCGGTGCCAGTCGGTCAGGACACCACCATAGAGCGCTGGAGTAGTACCCTGTAAGTGCAGTCGCAAATTCCCCAAAAATCTGTTAAACTGAACGAACAGAGACGGAGGGGATCGCAATGAAACGTTACAGCAAAGAATTTAAGGAAG